>DAIOVR010000128.1:0-6634 GCA_036758905.1 Beijerinckiaceae bacterium
CCACCGTCCGGCTTAAAGGTAGCCAGAACACCGAGAAGCCATAGGCCATGCCGATGCATAAATGAATGGCGAGCGCTGCGGGTGGTACCAACCACCGGTTAAAACCCGGTTGAGCGATCGTTCGCGAACGATCCAGCAGGCCAAGACCTGCGACGTGACTATCCGTCATGCGTGTTCCCCTTTTTTGTTTTTTTATAATTTCGGCCCGCCCGAAGTTGCGCCTAAGACGATCTGATGTCGCTTGGTTTGATCCTGAATTAAAGATCATATCTCGTCAAGCATGAAGGGAAGGATCGATTTTTACAGGTAAGTGATAACACGAATTTCAATTGATAGTTGTATCGCGTTTGTGCATGGCATTGACGGACGTGTCAGACGCAACGTGAATTTATCCATCCTACGTCAATACGTAGTTTAGGCGCTTATGCTGAGCGTCTTTCATTCCTAGTTTGAAGATGCATTTACGGGCCGCATATCATCGTGGCATCGAGCCTATTCCACCATCGGCGTTCACGCGATTGACGGCTCTTAAACGCATCACACAAAAGGAGATGAACATGCCTACTACGCCAAGTAAAGGACATCAAAACCATAGTGGTGCATCGGATAAAGCGGCTAAGGCTAATCTTGCTGGGCCGAGCAAACCATCAGGCTCAACACCAGACTTAAGCCGCACGGCACAGACCGCTCAGGGCAGCAAGCCACAAGAGAGTCATAAATCTGGTGAGCATCGCCGGTCATAAGAATTCGGGCGGCGTTTCTTGATAGGAAACGCCGCCCGATTACAGTTTAAAACAATAGTGCTTTTCGACCGATCAGATTAAGCCAGATCAAACCGATCCGCATTCATCACCTTGTTCCATGCGGCGACGAAGTCGTTCACAAAAGCTGCCTTTGAATCGCTTTGAGCATAAACTTCAGCAATCGCACGCAATTGCGAATTTGATCCGAAGACGAGATCAACGCGTGTGCCCGTCCACTTCAAAGCACCTGAAGCGCGATCATGACCTTCAAACACATCGCCCGCTTCAGAGACAGGCTTCCACTCGGTATTGATGTCGAGCAGATTGACGAAGAAGTCATTGGTCAGCGTTTCAGGCTTATGCGTAAACACGCCATGCTTGGCTTGTCCCACATTGGCATTCAACACACGAAGACCGCCGATCAGTGCCGTCATTTCCGGAGCGGTTAGCGTGAGCAATTGGGCCTTATCAATCAGCAATTCCTCAGCCGATACGGAATATTCTTTCTTGAGATAATTCCGGAAACCATCCGCAATCGGCTCAAGCACCGCAAAGCTTGCAACATCCGTATGCGCTTGCGACGCATCCGCACGACCTGGCGTGAACGGAACGCTAACCGCATGACCTGCTTTCTTCGCTGCTTGCTCAATCGCTGCTGCACCACCCAACACGATCACATCGGCAAGAGAAACCATCCGGCCATTCTTTTGCGTGCTGTTGAACGCCTTGCGGATGCCCTCAAGCGTTTCGAGCACTTTTGCCAATTGCTTCGGCTGATTGACTTCCCAATCCTTCTGCGGCGCCAAACGAATGCGCGCGCCATTCGCGCCACCACGCTTATCAGAACCACGGAAGGTTGAAGCAGAGGCCCAAGCCGTTGTGACCAATTCAGAGACCGTAAGCCCCGAAGCCAAAATCTTTTCTTTCAGCTCGGCAATTTCCGCCTCGTGAATCAATGGATGTGCCACTGCCGGAATAGGATCCTGCCAAAGCTGCGGCTCAGGCACCAAATCACCAAGAAGGCGTGTGACAGGTCCCATATCGCGATGCGTCAGCTTATACCAAGCCTTGGCAAAGACATCGGCAAACTCTTGCGGATTTTCATGGAAGCGCTTTGAAATCGGACCATAGATCGGATCCATTTTCAGTGCCAAATCGGTGGTGAACATGATGGGCGCATGACGCTTCGAAGGATCATGTGCATCCGGCACCGTGCCCTGCCCTGCGCCATTCTTTGGCGTCCACTGCCAGGCACCTGCCGGGCTCTTGGTGAGTTCCCAATCATAATTGAACAGATTGTCGAAGTAATTATTGTCCCACTTCACAGGGTTCGTGGTCCAAGCGCCTTCCAACCCGCTGGTGATCGTATCAACGCCCTTGCCGGTGTTGAACGTGTTCTTCCAGCCTAAGCCCTGTTCTTCGATGCTCGCGCCTTCTGGCTCTGGTCCGACATATTTCTGCGGATCAGCCGCGCCATGGGCTTTACCGAACGTGTGGCCACCCGCGATCAGCGCAATCGTTTCCTCATCATTCATCGCCATACGCGCAAAGGTTTCGCGAATGTCTTTGGCCGCAGCCAACGGATCAGGCTTGCCGTTCGGGCCCTCCGGATTCACATAGATCAAACCCATCTGCACGGCGGCGAGTGGATTTTCGAGCTCGCGATCACCGCTATAGCGGCGGTCTTCGAGCCATTTGCCTTCGACGCCCCAATAGATATCTTCTTCCGGTTCCCAGACATCGGCGCGGCCACCAGCAAAACCAAAAGTCTTGAAGCCCATCGACTCAAGCGCGCAGTTGCCCGCGAAAATCATCAGATCGGCCCAGGAAATCGCATTGCCGTATTTCTGCTTGATCGGCCAAAGCAGGCGACGGGCTTTATCGAGATTGCCGTTATCTGGCCAGCTGTTCAACGGTGCGAAACGCTGTGTGCCGGAGGCGGCGCCGCCACGGCCATCGCCCGTACGATAGGTTCCGGCGCTGTGCCACGCCATGCGGATAAAGAATGGACCATAATGGCCGTAATCGGCTGGCCACCAATCCTGCGATGTCTTCATCAGCGCCATAATATCATTTTTAAGCGCATCGAGATCGAGCTTCTTGAACGCTTCGGCGTAGCTGAAGCCCGTGCCCATAGGGTTCGAGAGCGCGGAATGCTGATGCAAAATCTTGATATTCAGCTGGTTTGGCCACCAATCCCTGTTCGACTTGGCTCCAAGGGTCACCTGCTTGGTGCTGCCATGGGCTACGGGGCAACCACCGGCCTTTTGCGCGTCATTTCCGCTCATTTGTCTCTCCAATCTTGGCTATGATGCTAGACCCCTAGCATAGGCTTATCATTAGTTTAAGTTGTATTTTCTGATAATCACGATAAGTTAAACTTATGATCAATATCACCCTCAAGCAGCTTCGTTATTTTGAGGCCTTGGCCCAACACCGCCATTTTGGCAAAGCGGCCGAGGCCTGCGCGATATCCCAGCCTGCTTTATCTTTGCAAATCAAAGAAATGGAGGGTGTGCTTGGTTCCGCGCTGTTTGAGCGAAGCGCCCGCCAGATCGACCTCACAAGTTTTGGCGAAGAATTTGCGCCCCGTGTCCGGGAAATCCTTCGATCGGTGGATGAACTGGGCGATTTAGCCCGCGCCTCCCAAGATCGACCAGTCGGACGCCTACGTATTGGCGTAATTCCCACCATTGCACCCTATCTCTTGCCCAATATTATTGGTCATCTGACGCGGCTTTACCCGGATTTGGATATCCATGTCCGCGAAACCCTGACGCCTAAGCTTTTGCATGAGCTGGCCGCCGGAAAAATCGACACCGCCATTGTGGCCCTGCCCGTCTCGGAACCCGCTTTCACGGAAATCGCATTGTTTCAGGAAGATTTTGTCCTTGTCCGCCCAAGTGAAGACCACGACAAGCCCATACCCAATATCGAAACGCTGAGAGAAATGCGGCTCTTGCTGCTCGAAGAAGGCCATTGTTTCCGCGAGCAAGCTTTATCCTTCTGCCAGATACACGCCTCAATGCCGCGCGAATTGCTCGATGGCAGCTCGCTCTCAACGCTTGTTCAAATGGTGGGCTCCGGTATCGGCGTTACTCTCATCCCGGAAATGGCAATCGGCGTCGAAACGCGGTCGGCTTCGGTTTCCATCGCGCGGTTCAATACCCCGACACCATCCCGCACCATCGGCATGATTTGGCGCAAGACCAGCCCTCTGACGCAACAGCTTTCGCAAATCGCTGATGTTGTCAGGGACTCGGCCAATGGCCTGAGGCGATAAACCAAAAACATACTTGTTAAACGGCTGCCGCGTGGCGGGTGCCATCGGCTTTGAGCCATTCATCAAAGGCCGACGCAATCGAGCGAACGGCAATTCGGGCATCGTCGGGAACCCTTATCTGCCAGCCATCGATCTCCACCATGCCATCTTCCGCAAAGTCTTCGAGACGGTCGAGCGCCAACAAAAACACGACCGGATGGACATTGAAGCGGTCGGCCACGGCTTCCAGATCAACGAAGAGATCGCACATCAGCCGCTCAATCACCGCGCGTCTGAGCCGATCCTCATCGGTGAGAACGATACCGCGATGCACGCTCGATTGACCGGAGGCGACCTGTTTCGACCAGGTGGCAAGGTCAGGCTCGTTCTGCGCATAGCCAGAAGGGGTTTCCGAAATCGCGCTCGGACCAAAAGCGATGAGGGTTTCGGCCTGATCCGTCGTGTAGCCTTGAAAATTCCGCCTTAGCGTCCCGTTTTGCGCCGCAATCGCCATGGAATCATCGGGTCGGGCGAAATGGTCGATGCCAATCGGGGTGTAATGCGCTTCCAGCGCCGCCCGTGCTGCTTTAGCGAGGGCCGCTCGCTCCGTCTGGCCCGGCAAAGTATAGCGCTCGAGCGCCTTCTGGTATTTTTTCATCCACGGCACATGGGCGTAGCCAAACAGCGCAATTCTCGCCGGCTCAAGCGCCAAAACCTCTTCAACGGTCCGCTCGATGGTCGAAACGGTTTGTAACGGCAAGCCGTAGAGTAAATCAAAATTGATCGCGTTAATGCCATTGGCGCGCAACCGGTCAACGGCTTGTTTGACCGTTGCCAAGGGCTGGATCCGGTGAATGGCCTTCTGCACCTCGGGATCCAAATCTTGGACACCGATGCTGGCGCGGTCGATGCCGCGCTCGGCATAGGCTTTCACCCGATCGAGATCGAGGTCACGTGGATCAAGCTCGATCGCCCGCTCGGCATCGGGTAAAAAATCAAATTTCGCTTCGATCGTATCCATCACGCGATCAAAAGCGGACAGAGACAGCATATTCGGCGAGCCGCCGCCAAAATGCAGATGGGACACTTTCATGCGATGAGGCAACAAGGCCGCTATTCGCGTCATCTCAGCCAGCAGCAAGTCGAGATAATCCGCGACAGGCGCGTCGGATTTCACGATTTCGGCATTGCAGCCGCAATACCAGCAGAGCTTGGCGCAAAACGGCACATGGACATAGAGCGAGACGGACTTTGACGGGTCGAGCGCTTTAAGCCATCCATCCATTATCGCGCCATTGACGCCGGCATGGAAATGGGGGGCGGTGGGGTAACTCGTATAGCGCGGAACACGCGCATCCAAATGGGTTAGCCAAGATGTTTTCATGGACCGATCAAAAATCGAATCGAGGCCGCCCTCTTTGATCTAGCGCAAAGTTGATGGCGGCCCCTTTTCCTTTGGCCGTCCTTGCCGTAGTCCTGTTTGAAGTCGCTTCGGCGAACCTAGTGGGTTGGCATAGGTAGAGTTCGTGTCGTTCAGTTCAGTGCCGTTCTGGCTCTATTTTGGATTTTTACTGACCGCTTTGCTGGTGGGCAGCCGATCCATAAGCCATCCTTGGCTCTTTTTGCTGCGAAGCTTTTTTCCGAATTGGCAATTCTACCACGCGCTCGGCCATACACCGCGGATCTATTGGCGGAGCGTTTCCTCAAACGCCGATGATAGCCAACAGTCTGATTGGCATCCCTTGCTCACACACCATCAGCGGCAATTGATCCACCTGTTGCATAATCCATTCGTCAATCTCACCCATGCGCAACAAACGCTTATCGATCAGCTCGCCAATGATCTCGCGGATCGTGACGATACCGAGCATCTGCAAACATGGGTTTCGTATCGAATGGTTGAACGATTGGTGCGAGAAAAAATTATTGCGCAGGATGCCATAAGTCCACACTTTCAATTTTGCCTCTGCCTACCGCACATTTCAACGCCTGTCGATTTTTCGAAAGACATTGCCCTTCAATCACCCCTTTTGAGTTTAAGCCATGAGTGACGGTTTAACTCTATCGATAAGAGGGTGCGAAATTCTCTGTGGCATCAGCCTATTGATTCAAACCTTGGAATTTCTACGGCTTACATCTGTAACAGGCCAGAAAGGCGTCTGGGCCTTTGAGATTCAAGGTGGAGATCTATCGCACGCTTCGCCTTATATGCAGGCCTGCTTCCGTTTTATGGCGCGTGAGAAAATCTATCAGGCGCATCTTATTCTACGTCTTTTCGCGGCCCTTTGGCTAATCGCTTTTGGTGCGTCCCTACCTATCATTCTCTTTCTATTTTTTGGAACCCTACTGCTGCTCACCCGCTGGCGCGGTGCCTTTAATGGCGGCAGTGATTTTATGACGATCGTCGTGCTCACAGGCCTCTTGATCGGCGCGTTAGGCAGCGCGATGGGACAGCATGAGATCGCTTGGCAGGCAGGCTTGATCTATATCGCCATTCATTCCGCCTCGTCTTATTTTTTATCGGGCGGCGTTAAGCTCTTCAATGCCGATTGGCGGTCTGGCAAAGCGCTTCCTTTGTTTATGGATGCCGGCATCTATGGCCCACCTACAAGTGATAGTTTGTTTCGAA
>DAIOVR010000129.1:0-6633 GCA_036758905.1 Beijerinckiaceae bacterium
CGCGGTCATTGCGGTACAGATCCTCATTCTGTCCAATACGCGCAAGGATCTGGCTAATCTGCGACTGCGCCAGTCCGCCATCCATAAATTTATAGGTCATGGAGACGATGGCTTGGCTATCGAGATTGTTCCAATAACTGCCCGTATAGGCTTTCAATGTCGTATCGGACTGGAACTGAATTAGAGGCTTAGTGCTTTGCTTTTTAGATTCGAGTTCAAGATTGGACGCCTTGAGCGACGCATCTACCGAGCGCAAATGCGGACTGGTTTGTTTTAAAATCTCGATGCTTCGTTCCGCTGTTTTTGGGATAAAGTCGGATAAATCGGGCGCGGGCTGCAAATCACCCGGATCGCTCTTGGCAAGCCTGCGAAACGCATCGATGGCTGTTTGCAATTCTGCGATTGTATCCGCACTTACCGCGCGCGCATCCACCAATCGGGCCTCGACGCGTTTCACATCCGCAACCGTGCCATTGCCGTTGGCCTCATTGGCTTTAACAAGCTCCTGAATTTTTTCCAGGGCGGTAATGTTATCATCATTCAATTTCGCAAGTTCACGCGACTGAAATACCCTCAGATAGGCATCTGCTATACTATAGCCAACATCATTGACCTTTGATTCAAGCGTCAGTCTTTGGGCTTCAGCCAATTGGCGTGCTCGCGAAACACCAGCCTCCGTAGCACCAAAATCATACAGTAACTTCTTAGCCGTCAATGAGCCGATATAGCGCTTGGCCTCACTAAAGGCCGGATTTTGCAGAAGCGTCGAATCGAGCGGAACCGATGTTGTACCTTGGGCACCAACGCCAGCGCCAACACTGCCATCCAATTGTATACCTGCACCGGATTCAGCGACAGCCACCCCTGCCCGCGCCTCAACATACTGCCCGCGGACATAGGCAATCTGAGGATTAATTTCGAGTGCATAAGCAACGACGTCCTTAAAATTATTCGGCACAAGGGGCGAGCTCGCTTTCGCGTCATCTTTAACGCCCGAATGACAGGCCGCCTTCCCCTTCATTCCCGGTTTCGACGAAAGACAAGCCGAAGCATCCGCCGCGAAGAGCGACGAAACCATATTCGATAAAGAAATCGCAACGATTACAGCGAAGACCGCCAATCGTAATGTCGCTTTAAAACTCAAAATCAATGGCTCATTCATCCAAAATTAACCGGATCTGGAACAATTCTGCGCCCCATACTGTATATCAAAAAATTCCCTTACGTCATTTTTTTATAAATTGCCATCCGACTCCTAGGCAATTCAACCCCTTTATCAACCAAAATAAAATTGCTGATATATTTAAAATATCAGATATTTATAATATATAAATTGTATAATTTTATAAAATTTTCAATTATATTGTAAAATTTAAATATAAATATTTATTTATTCAATTTTTTACACTTTTCAAAAAATTAAAATTTTAGTTTTTTTATTACCAATTTATATTGAAGATTTATATAGGATACAACCCTAGGTTATTTGACACCTTTTATCTTTTTATCGATAAAGAAATTTACAGAGGAGCGAACCCTAGGAGACGATTGTAGGAGGCTGTAAATCGGCTTTTTAAAGTTTAAAATAGAAAAAATTTTGAATAATTGAGAAGTATAATAAAAATTGCTTCAAATTAAACGATTAAAATAATAATAATCTAAGTTTTACTGTAAAATTGTAGCGTTTATGAGTTTTTATTGTTGTAGATTAAATCAGCGAGGTTGAAATTAGTAAAAATGGCGGCTGATGGTAACACTGCCCCCATAACGGCAAATGCACCGTCCGAAACGTCTGTTTCGGGCGATCAGCCGGCTATTATGCCCGTGATCGTACAAGATACGACGGGCGCTATTACGCGAGATTCTATTTCCACCATCAGCAAGCCCGACACCGGTACCATTCGCGTAATCGATACGGGCAACTTGCCTGAAATAAATTTTTCGTTCGCTGCAAAGGACGTCAAATTATCGGCGCTTGATGTCGATTTGGTGATGATCTTCAACGATAATTCGAAAATTATTTTGCCAAATTTAGCAATGGATCTTGTTGGCGCCAATCCGCCTCGATTGACGTTTAAAGGATCCGTTGCCTCTCCCCAAGCCGTCGTTGCCCAAATTGGTCAGACGAGCTTAGTCGAAATTACGCCGTCGGTGCAATTATCGTCGCCTGACTTCCTACCCAGGAAAAAGGGCGGAAACACCAATAATTCCGATCAGAACACTACGGGCCAGAATGGCATTGGTGGCGGCGAGCCACCCGTTCCGCCACAGCCGGTCGTATCCGGCGCAAAGTCCGGTAAAACGGGCGAAAATGACGGCGCAAAGACAGCTGATTTTTCTGCGCCGCCACTAGAAAAAGTACAAGCAAGCAATATAGCAAACGGTACTACACCGAATGCATTTTCCAGTGCCTCGGTCATTCCAACAGCCATGAAGGCGGACCCTCTCGCATCGGCAACGGCTTATAGCTTTTCGCAAGTCCCGGTGATTGCCAAGATGTATCAGATTGTTGAGGCTCATCCTCAACAATCTGGCACGAATATCATCTATGGAGGATCGGGTGCTTCGCCAGCCGATACCGATTATCGGTTTGCCGAGCAAATCAAGGCGGAAACACTTACCGGCACCGACGCAAGCGATAATATCTATGCCGACAACCCAGCCTTCTCGGCAGGAGGAATGGCCGGGCGCGTGATATCCATCACCCCGTCACTAGCGACCGGATTCACGATGGATACGCTTGTGATATCGGGCGTTCCCAGCCTGTATAAAGTGCTTAATGGAACAGCCCTTGGCGGTGATGAAACGCATGGCTACAGCTATAAAATAAACGCATATTCCAATGGCTCTAGCGAGTTTCGATTGCAGCTGGCCTATCAGGTTCCTGACAATGTCACATCGCAAAATTCAATGGATGCTAAGGCGGTTCTTAGTCTCACCTTTACCGGAGTAAAGACAGGTACCGCGCAGAGCGTAACAGCGAGTGGATCAATTTATTTCAACGTTTCTGACGTTGCAAATGATGCCGAGCAAATTACCACTAATTATACGGACGGCATTACCGTTGTTAATCTATCCTTTCATCCTGCAGGCAACTCAATTGCCGGTGGCGCGGGTGATGACACGATTCATGCCGCAGCCGGTGCCGACACAATCGATGGCGGTACGGGCAATGACTGGGTCTATTATGACATGTCGCGGCTCGGGGTTAGCGTGGATCTTAAGGCCGGAAAAGGCTATTTAGGCTTCGCCACAGGCGACACCTACACCAATATTCACAACATTATGGGCTCTACCGCAGCCGATACCCTATACGGCGATGATTTCGGTGATTCCATTTATGGTAATGGCGGCCACGACTGCATCTTTGGTGGCAAGGGAAATGACTATTTCAAAGTCGATTCACCCGGTAGTACATTTGACGGCGGCGATGGCTTTGACAAGCTGGATTTCAGCGGCTCAACAGAAGCGATTACCGTTGATATTAATTCAGGCACCGCCGCCCCGGCCAACAATGTCGGTTATAATGTAATTAAAAATATTGAGGCAATCGTCGGCACCAGCAAAAGCGACGATATGTTGATCAGCGGTACCGCCGGCTCCTGGCTGGACGCGGGCGATGGTAACGACACCCTCGTCTCCGGCGCAGGCGCTGATACGCTTTATGCGGGCGCGGGTATTGATACGCTATCCTATATCAATTCGACAGCGGGCGTAACCGTAAACCTCGCCGCGACCGCGAACTCGATGACCGCAACAGGCGGCTATGCCACAGGCGACGTGATTGAAGGCTTTGAGAACGTTATCGGTTCAAACCAAGATGACGTGCTCATCGGATCGCCGGGCGCAAACGTGCTCGACGGACGTGACGGCAATGACTCGCTTAATGGCGGTGGAGGCAATGACAGTTTCACCGGCGACTACAATGCCAATTATCTCGGTGGTGGTGCAGGCGCGGACACGCTTTTGGGCAGCCTCGGCAGCGATACGCTTTCAGGCGGCTTAGGCAATGACTCGCTTGATGGCAATGGCACCAGTGTCGATCCCTACGCCGTCGATGTCGTGGATTATACTTACGCAACGGCGGGCGTCACTCTCTCTGTGGGCAGCATCAATTCTTCAACGGCTTACACGTTCTCGGTCGGCGGATCGGCGACCGATGTTGATACCTTGAAAAATTTCGAAGGCATTATCGGCGGTTCCGGCAATGACAGTCTCACGGGGGATAGCAATGCCAATTATCTCTCGGGCGGCAGTGGCGGCGCCGATACACTCTCGGGTGGCGGCGGCAATGATATTCTAAAACTCGATTGGTCGAGCCTTAATCTCTCCAACCTCGATGGTGGTGCGGGCAATGATACGGTTGTACTGACCGGCACGGGCAGCGTGTCGCTCAACTTTACCCAAGCGAGCTTCACGGGCGTGTTGACCAATGCCGAGTATCTCGATTTCTCTGCCGCGACATCGGCCAACAAAGTGTCGCTCAATATCGACGGCGCAGGCATCCAGAAAATTTTGACGGGCGCAACCTCAAATACCAATGCAGGCACGCTCGATCTGAAACTCGACACCGGGCATTACGACACGCTCACGCTCGCAACGAATGCGAGTTACACCTATTCGAACACAAGCTCCGCAGCCGATGCGAGCCGCCTATCCGGCGCAGTTAACGTATCGACCCTGAACGCGGCCGGATCCGACATTTACGTCTTCGATTCAACCCATACAACATTGCTTGCACAGCTCCATTATCACACTTAATGGTTGCACTATGCCCGACACGCGCGAGTGCGCCAACTGTCGAATGTGACAGGTAAGGCGCACGCTTAAGCCGGAGCCTCACACCCTCACTCCGAGCCTGTTAAAGAGCGCCATCAATCTTCCGCCATACAACCATCACAAGCTTGTGTTCTGTTTGAAAGAAACAGGGCGTTTGAGAGTCAAAATTCGTTCATGATTCGCGCTACGTTTCGCGTATCTCTCGTGCTTGAAATTTCAGCCCATCATCAAATGATGAATATCAGCTAGAAACCTATATCTAAGGTTGAATATTTAATTTTTAATACAATCATAAATTGTAAAATTCACATATCGAATTGACAAGTCGATTTTCTAAATTACGAAAGTTTCTATCTAATAATTAGTCAGTTTTGTTGCGTAAAATTTTAATTTTCTTTAATTTTTACGGGAATAAAATTGATGCAAGCTATTTCAGGTAACGCAACTTTATGCGGCCGCGATTCATCCAAATCGAAATACACCGTTACCTTAAAAATCTATCTGATGGCAGGCACGATTTTAGGCGCGAATATCGTTCCGATCGACGGGATGAATATGAGTGCCTATGCCGGAATGATCAATGTTGGCAATGCAGGCAGTCCGGCCATTCCTCCCCGCTTTACGTGGTGGAGCCATAGCCTATCGGCGAGCTCTACAGATAGCATCAATGATACGATTACTGCCGGTACCGACCCAAACATTAGATCACCGCGAAATGGTGAGACGTATTATGTTACAGGCGGAACAAATAATGTTGCGACAAGCGGAGTAACGCTCCAAATTCAAAATACCACTGGATCAGGTACGATAGACTTCAATCAAAATGGTTCGGGCTATACATTTGATGGCGGAACATCGGGCATATTTGCCAAAAATCTTGGCACTGGTTACACTAATATTTCGATTGACGGTACAATCACCAGCCAAAACGGCGCAGGCGTTAATCTGACGACAAATTCCGGCGCGTCTACCCTTACAATTAAAAATAATATTTCCTCTGGAGATCAGCATCTTTTGGATAATACGGCACCTACCTTTCGTGCGATTTCGTCGGTTTCGACGGGTGGAGGCAGTGTTTCGGTAACAAGCAACGGAATAGCCACGGGTGAGCAGGGTATCTATGCTGAATCGAACGGCGGTGCCGTTTCAATTACGGGTACTGGATCAACGGAAGCAACCGGCTATACCGACCCCACAACGAATACGGCCTATGCAGGGAACGGGGTCGTCGCCAATCAAACACTTGCGTCGTCCAGCAACGCTATTCTCATTAATCTAACCGGCAATGCTTCGACCTATGTAAGAGCATTGACAGGAACCGCCATCTCCGCCGTCAATTCCGGAACGGGCGCCACCACGGTTAATGCCGCCGGAACGCTTACCGGTCAAAGGGCATCTATGCCGAATCCAATGGCGGCGCGGTGACGGTTGCTGCGACGGGTTCGACAACAGCATCGGCAGGCAACGCTATTCAGGCGCTGCAAAAATCTGCCTCGGCCGCATCCGACATCAGCGTCACAGCGGGTGCTGTGTCGGCAACCAACGGAACCGCTGTCTCCGCCGTCAATAACGGCTCCGGCGCTGCTTCGGTCACCACCAACGGAACGGTGAACGGTGTTTCAGCCATTGTTGTCAGGACAGCAAACGGCGCTGCATCGGCAAGCGTCAATGGCCCGGTTACCTCGACGGGTGCAGGCAATAAAGGCATTTCGGCCATCGCAAGCGGATCGGGTGCGGTAAGTGTCACGAATAACGCATCGGTAACCGGTGACGCCGGCATCTATGCTGAGTCCAATGGCGGCGCGGTCACGGTTGCGGTCACAGGTTCTACAACGGCGACTAATGGCGACGGTA
>DAIOVR010000130.1:0-1086 GCA_036758905.1 Beijerinckiaceae bacterium
GCTAGACTCTCGATTTTATAGAAAATTCGGGTTATTAAGAGCCGGTAAACCACGTTGGCGTAGGGTTGCGTTCGTTGATTCGTAGCTTATGCCTCCTCAGAGACACCCGATGGCCCTGCCCCTTCTAAACCGTGCCTTTTTTCTTTCGGCCCTTCTTATCTTGGGCGGCTGTAGCTCATCCAATCACCGCACTTCCTACACCAATGCCCGCGCTGTGACGCCTATTCCTGCTACAACGCTGGCTGCGATGGACCATATCGGCTCCAACCGCGACGCTCCGATTTTGATCCGCGCCTATAAAAAGGAATCGGAGATCGAAATCTGGAAGCTCACATCCTCCGGCCAATACGCTTTGATGAAGTCTTATCCGGTTTGCCGCTGGTCGGGCCAATTGGGGCCTAAGACGCGGGAAGGTGACCGTCAGGTACCAGAAGGTTTCTACACGGTAACGCCAAATCAAATGAACCCGAATTCCGCTTTATGGCTTGCCTTCAATATCGGCTACCCCAATGCGATGGAGCGCTCCCTTGGACGCAACGGCGGCGACATCATGGTGCATGGTACCTGCTCGTCACGTGGTTGCTTCGCGATGACCAACGAACAAATCGAAGAGATTTACGCCGTGATGCGCGAAGCGTTTCAGGGCGGTCAAAAATCGATCCAGTTTCAATCCTATCCGTTTCACATGACGGCGGAAAACTTGGTCAAATTCCGCAATGACGAAAATCTGCCGTTCTGGAAAAACCTAAAAGAAGGCAGCGACCGCTTTGAAGTGACCAAGAAAGAGCCTGCAGTAGGCTATTGCGGCGCGCGTTACACCTTTGGTGCAACAGAAGCACCGGGCTGCGGCCAAACCGCTGCAGCCGACCCTGCAGCGGGCGAGATTGCCGCAAAGACCGCCGCTGATAACGCAAAAATGGCATCTTTGATTGCGGCAGGAGCGACGACGGTTCACATCTCCTATTCCGACGGCGATCAAAATCCGTTCTTCCGTACGCCTGAAAAACAGAAGCTCCTCGAAAAATGGGCCGCGGCAGGTGAGCTTAGCCGCCCTGATGCATTATCGGCCGTTGAAGAAACGGAACT
>DAIOVR010000130.1:1186-6595 GCA_036758905.1 Beijerinckiaceae bacterium
GGTTTAACCATCACAATACCGCGTTAGTGTTCCGTTCTGCGTAAATTCAATGATGGGCCTCATTAAAGATGAGACTCGTAACCTATGAAGCCGCGCGGAAACGGAATGAAATACCCGACTATTGTACAGCCATCTGATTTCGGCCCGATCATCGTCAGCAAAAACGATACGATCATCAGCAGAATGATCACTCAAAATGGTTATTGGGCAAGCGACGATATTCAATTAATCAGCAAGATCCTTGAATATCGGCTCAAGGCAAAACAACGGGTGGTTTTTTACGATATCGGATCAAATATTGGGACCCACACTCTGGCATTGGGTAATCTATTTAGAAACCGAATTATGACCAGGGCCTTTGAAGCGCAACGGCAAATTTACTACATGCTGTGCGGCACTGTCGCCTTAAACAATCTTACGAATACATTTTGCCATCATAATGCGGTCAGCAATGTCAGCGATGAGTTGATGGATATTAGTCTACCCGATTATTCTGCCAATAATAATTTCGGCGCACTTGAGCTAAGACCGCCAAGAAACAGTGACAATCAGAAAATGATTTACCGGAATAGGGAAACCGTGAAAACGATTACCGTTGATCACTTTAACGAAGCGATCGATTTCATGAAGCTGGATATCGAGGGAATGGAAGACGCTGCATTGCGGGGTGCAAAACAATCCATCGACCAGCATCGTCCCGCTTGCTTAATTGAAATGCATAAAACAGACGCCGCCTTTGTGCTGGAGTTCTTTAAATCAAGAAACTACGCGGCGTGGATGAAAAGCGAAAACCTCATTGCCTTACCGAAGGAAATGAATGTCACGCTCAATGGCGTAAAGCGACTTTATTAAGAATTGACAGCCGGAGCACATAAACTTTTGCTGAGCGATATTTGCCTATGCATCCGGCACTTATGGACGAATGAAATCACGGATTTTAGGATCACTAGAAAGTATGACCAAATCTTGTTCAGTAGGCAATTGGGGCCGATCGCGCTCATCCGCAACAAGACATAAAAATCCTAGCGGGGCGTCGTCCGCTGCTCGGAATTGATGCCAAGACAGACATGGCACGTGAATAAGATCATGTTCGCTGATGGTATGAATCTGTCCATCTACAAGACATTGTCCTCTGCCCCGTAAAATCAAAACATTGTGCAAATGCTCATGGCGCTCAAGCGTGGAATGACCACCGGGCTCGACTTCAAAATATCGCCATTGGCACGGCAGCGCATCAGCGCCTTCAAAAAGAACCTGTCGCGTCACACCTTTATACGGTCCGCCCTCTTTATAGGCCAACACATCAACATCGTCCCAGCCAAAATTTTTGAAATGCCGAACGAGCTTCATTCTGCTTAACCCTTCTTCGCTTTTACCGCTTGCTCAAGCGCATTAACAAACGCACGAGCGCTTATCTCCGGATCGGGTGAGTAGCGCAACAAAGCACCACCGATCAGCAGCGCCGTATCCTCACCATAGGCTTCGAGCATGGCGCCAACTTTCTCAATCGTCATTCCACCGGCGGGCGATGGAAATGCCGCCTTCATTCCTTTGACAGGACCACGCAACGCATCTGCTAAATCATGACATTCGGCTTCGGTAAACGTGAAACGCCCGCCATAATTCGGAAAGACAGAAATGTCAGCGCCAAAAAGCCGGAACAAGGTTCCAAGTAAAATGGCAGGTGTCATGCCATGGCGGGGATCGTGAAAATTTGTTCCGGTAAAGGTTGGATGAGTCATGACCGCAAGATCATATTTCCGTGCGAGATAAAACCCTGTATCGGGCCCGATCAACATTGGCGCAACGAGCACACCAAAGCATCCTTGTGCTTGTGCAAAGGCCATCTGCTTTTCGATTGTATCAAAACGACCTGCCACCATCGGGTAATAATGCGTGATGCGACCCGTCTTCGCATTAGCCTCACGGATCGCCTCTTGAATACGCGCCACACGTTCTTCAAAGGGATGAAAATGCTGATCGATCAACCCGTGATCATCTTTGATAATATCGAGCCCGCCACGCGCATATCCACCGCAAAGGGTAGCGAGTTCGCGTGCTGACAAACCAAGCGGCTTAATCGCGGTGGTGGCCAAAGGGCGCCCGAAAACATTCAGCGCCTTTCGCAATCCATCCGTCCCAAAGCGCGGACCACCAAAAGCTTTTACCTGCTCGTCGGTAAAGGCGATATCGATCACCTTAATGCCGCGCCTGATTGAGATATTGCCGAACACAACATTCAGCAGATTTGGAATTTCATTATTGGTAATATCAACGCGATAGCTGATGCGGACATCATAATCCGTCGGTTGTCCGTCGCGCTCGGTAATGCTTTCAATGCGGCCGACAATCCCCTGCTCCCAATGTGAAGCGGGAACCGCATCCTCAGGGATCTCAACCGTCTCCTCGATACAGATATCTTTTGCATGCGCTTCGATAGAGCGCGTATCATCGGGTGTTACACGGTAGGTTACGGTAAAACGATCTGTCGTCATGAGCATCGGCCACACTCTGTTATGACCTTAGTTCATCTCAGTGCCGCCCAACCGTCAAGGGCAATCATCAAGATCAGATACGATCAGTCAATGGCACAGCTGCAAGTCCCTATTGAATCTTGCAAAGTGTAGAATTTGTTAGGACGGGTCTTTCTTCTGATCGGACGGATGATTAATGCCGTCAAACACAGGCACATCACCCAGCTCGAATGGGTTTACCCCTTCGAGACAACCAACATTATAACCAAACACGTTCGGATCAGAGCGACGCCGATGATGCGTATAGATGCCGCAAGTGTCGCAGAAAAAATGCTCCGCAACATGCGTATGGAATTGATAGCGGCGCAGCTTGTCCGCCCCTTTGACGATCGTAATTTGCGATAATTTAATCGCCCCAATAATCGCCGCACGGCGCCTACATAGCGAACAATCACATCGACGTGGATCGACAATGCCATCCGGCAAATCGAGCAACAGCTCGACCTCACCGCAATGGCAAGTGAGGCGATGGCGAGCCTTGATCTCGGTTGAGCCAACCTTTTTGATCATCGATAGGTCCTTAGGCCATCACCCCATGACAATGTTTAAACTTCTTACCAGATCCGCAAGGGCAAACCTCGTTACGCCCGACCCGCCCCCAAGTGGATGGATCATTCGGATCACGTGCCGCATTGGTCGGTTGCGCAAAAGCGAGACCGGCTAACGCTTCCTCATTCTCGCCCGTCACCGGATCGGTATGGATCATTTCCATCACGGGTGGCGGCGGAGGTGGCGCTTGGAAGGTTACTTCGATGCGCATCATCTGGCCCGTGACCTGTTCACGCAAATGCGTGACGAGGCCGTTGAACAGATCAAACGCTTCTTGCTTATATTCATTCAGCGGATCGCGTTGCGCATAGCCGCGCCAGCCAATTACCTGACGCAGATGATCGAGCGTCACAAGATGTTCGCGCCAAAGATGATCGAGCGTTTGCAGCAAGACCTGCTTTTCAACATAGGTCATTACATCCGGCGTGTTGCGTTCAATCCGGCGGGCATAGGCCTCGTCAGATGCGGTACGAAGCCGCTCGCGCAACTCCTCATCCGCAATGCCTTCTTCCTTCGCCCAATCGGCAACGGGAAGATTAAGGCCCAGAGCCTTTGCGACACCTTCCTCCAAAGCGGGAACATCCCATTGCTCGGGATAAGCACCTTCCGGAATACTGGTGGCAACAAGATCGTCGAGCACCGCATGGCGCATTTCATCAATCGTCTCGCGCACGCTTTCTTCCGCCATAAATTCACGGCGCTGCTCAAACACGACCTTTCTTTGGTCGTTCATCACATCATCATATTTGAGGATATTTTTGCGGATATCGAAATTGCGCGCTTCAACCTTTTGCTGCGCTTTCTCAATCGCTTTATTGATCCATGGATGGATGATGGCTTCATCCTCACCCAGTCCCAATTTCTGCAACATCCCATCCATGCGATCGGATCCGAAAATCCGCATCAAATCATCTTGCAAGGAGAGATAGAATTTCGACCGACCCGGATCGCCCTGACGACCCGAACGACCACGCAATTGGTTATCGATACGACGGCTCTCATGCCGCTCAGTACCCACGACATAAAGCCCGCCAGCAGCCAAGGCCTTTTGCTTAAGGTCGGCGACTTCCTCGCGAATAGAAGCTTCTGCCGCATCCCGCTGAGGGCCTTCTGCCATATCGGCCAGCTCGTGGCGAATACGCATGGCAATGTTACCGCCAAGCTGAATATCCGTACCGCGACCCGCCATATTGGTGGCAATCGTTACCGCACCCGGCACGCCGGCTTGGGCCACGATATAGGCTTCCTGTTCATGGAAGCGCGCGTTCAAAATCGCGAAGGTTTTGGAAGGCTTGCCGGAACGCGCTGATTCATAAAGCGGCAACAGCGCTTTAGGATCAGCAAAGTCGATCATGGTGTAGCCGTTCTTTTCCAACACCTCGCCTAACACTTCCGATTTTTCAATCGAAGTCGTGCCCACAAGGATCGGCTGCCCCTTTTCAACGGCCGCTTCGATTTCTCGCACAATGGCGCGGTATTTTTCTTCCGCTGTCCGATAGACTTCATCGTCTTCGTCGATACGGGAAACCACCAAATTGGTTGGAATTTCGACAACGTCGAGTGAATAAATATCCATAAACTCATCGGCTTCGGTCGCAGCTGTTCCCGTCATTCCCGCAAGCTTGTCATAAAGGCGGAAATAATTTTGGAACGTGATCGAGGCCAGTGTCTGGTTTTCAGGTTGAATAGCGACATGTTCTTTCGCTTCCAACGCTTGATGCAATCCTTCCGAATAACGCCGGCCTGGCATCATACGGCCCGTAAATTCGTCGATGATCACAACTTCATTGTTGCGAACAATATAGTCTTTGTCGCGCTGAAAGAGCGAATGCGCGCGAAGCGCCTGATTGACGTGATGCACCAAGGTTGCATTCGTCGCATCATAGAGCGAGCCTTCTTTCAAAAGACCAACTTCCGCCAGCAATTCTTCAATCCGTTCATTGCCTGCTTCGGTCAGCGAAACGGAACGCTGCTTCTCATCGAGATCATAATGTTCGCGCGTTAGACGCGGAATGATCACATCGATCGCATTGTAAAGTTCCGAGCGGTCATCAAGCGGCCCTGAAATGATCAAAGGCGTACGCGCCTCATCGACCAGAATCGAGTCCACCTCGTCGACAATCGCGAAATTGTGCCCGCGCTGAACCATTTGGTCGAGCTCGTATTTCATATTGTCGCGAAGGTAATCGAAGCCGAATTCATTATTCGTGCCGTAGGTGATATCTGCAGCATAGGCCGCTTTACGGTCCGCATCATCGATACCATGCACGATGACGCCGGTCGAAAGGCCCAAAAAGCGATAGACTTGCCCCATCCACTCGGAGTC
>DAIOVR010000131.1:0-6491 GCA_036758905.1 Beijerinckiaceae bacterium
GATGCGAGATCTTCAACATCGCAAGGAATGAGGAAGTTGGAACCAGCCTCTGTTGCGAGTGGTTCGACGCGCTTTTTAAGCGATTCACCTTGATAGGTGAAAGCGAGTTCGGCGCCTTGCGCCGCAAGGGCCTTTGCAATTCCCCAGGCGATGGAATGGTCATTGGCGACACCCATAATGAGTCCGCGTTTTCCCTGCATCAATCCGGTCATAGAGGCGTCCTGTCTCTCGTGTTGGTAGCGCGTTGTCTCAAGCTTCGAGGCGTTTCATGACGATGGTTGCGTTGGTGCCGCCAAAGCCGAACGAATTCGAAAGCACAGCGCCAATTTGGGCATTGTCGATCCGCTTGCGGATGATAGGCATATCGGCAAAGTCCGGATCGATTTCTTGAATATTAGCGCTTTCGCAAATGAAGTTGTTATTCATCATCAAGAGCGAATAAATCGCTTCTTGAACGCCTGTTGCGCCGAGCGAGTGACCCGTTAGCGATTTCGTAGCAGAAATGGGCGGGCAAGTGGCGCCAAACACGGTGCGGATCGCTTCAATTTCCTTCGCATCACCAACCGGCGTCGATGTTGCGTGCGGGTTGATATAATCGATCTTGGTCTTCACCGTTGCCAAGGCCTGACGCATGCAGCGAATAGCGCCTTCACCCGATGGGGCGACCATGTCATAGCCATCCGAGGTTGCGCCATAGCCGACGATTTCGGCATAGATTTTTGCGCCGCGCGCTTTGGCGTGTTCGAGCTCTTCAAGCACCAAAACGCCTGCACCACCCGCGATCACGAAACCGTCGCGGTCTTTGTCATAGGCGCGCGAGGCTTTGGCTGGCGTGTCATTGTATTTCGAAGACATGGCGCCCATCGCATCAAACAATTGCGACATGGTCCAATCAAGCTCTTCGCAGCCGCCGGCAAACATCACATCCTGCTTGCCCCATTGGATCATTTCATAGGCATTGCCGATGCAATGGTTCGACGTCGCGCAAGCCGATGAAATCGAATAATTCACGCCCTTGATCTTAAACCATGTCGCGAGCGTTGCCGACGCCGTTGATGACATCGACTTGGGCACAGCAAAGGGTCCGATCCGCTTTGGGCTAATATTTTTACGCGTAATATCGGCAGCCTCGACGAGAATGCGCGTCGAAGGGCCGCCCGAGCCCATAATGATACCCGTGCGCTCATTGGAAATATCGCTTTCCTCGAGACCGGAATCGAGGATGGCCTGATCCATCGCCACATGGTTCCAGCCCGTACCCGTGGCATGAAAACGCATCGCGCGGCGATCGACGATCTCCGCCGGATCAAGCTTAGGTTGACCATGGACTTGGCAGCGGAAGCCTAATTCCGCGTAGCTCTCGGCGTGAATAACACCAGACCGCGCTTCATAAAGCGACGACAACACTTCTTGGGTGTTATTGCCGATCGACGAAACAATGCCCATGCCGGTTACAACGACGCGTCTCATGGTGGAACTCCTTAGCGCAAAAAGATCGGTACTCTACGCTGACGCCGATCTAGAAATTGGATGTGATGCGGATATGGCTCTTCAAGCGGCCTTGAACAATCCCACGCGCAGGTCGCGCGCTTCATAAATCCGGCGTCCATCGGCTTCAAGATAGCCGTCCGCAATACCAAGAACCAATTTAGAGCGGAAAACCCGCTTCAAATGGACCTCATAAACCACTTTTTTGACGGTTGGCAGGACTTGGTCGATAAATTTCACCTCACCGACGCCCAAAGCGCGGCCACGGCCTTCAGCCCCGAGCCAACCCAGATAAAAGCCGCAGAGCTGCCAAAGCGCATCAAGCCCCAAGCAGCCCGGCATTACGGGATCACCCTGGAAATGGCACGGGAAGAACCAAAGGTCGGGACGGATCGCGAATTCAGCGCGGATGATGCCCTTGCCATTCTCGCCGCCCGTTTCGGACACTTCGGCGATGCGGTCGAACATCAACATCGGCGGGAGCGGAAGCTGGGCATTGCCGGGGCCAAAAAGCTCGCCGCGGCCACATGCCAGAAGATCTTCATATTCGTAACTCGAACGCTGTTGCATATTCCGCCCGCTCTCTATTGCTTCACACTTGCGTGGCCAATGCCACGTTGATCCCCTAAAGCCAAGCCCGAACACTACCATAGTGTCGGTTTGCTTCAAAGCTACACCCCAACCTTGTTGATTTTAATGGGTTGCAGCACTCGGGCATAGCGTTTATTCTTCTAACATTCGGTTTACATACAGGAATCCCGATTTTGCCATCAGCGACTGCTTCCTCGACCACGACCCATTGGCGCGACCAGAGCGGCTGCCTGTACCATGATTTGCGGGTGAAGCTGCGCAATGCGGGATTACGCCCGACTCGGCAGCGCGTTGGCCTAGGCTGGCTGCTGTTTGCCCGTGGCGACCGTCATTTAACCGCAGAAGCGCTCTATGAAGAGGCATCCAAGGCGCGGGTGCCGGTTTCGTTGGCCACCGTCTACAATACGCTGCACCAATTCACCGAAGCCGGATTGTTACGCGAAGTGGCGGTTGAGGGTGCCAAAACCTATTTCGACACGAATACGAGCCAACATCACCATTTCTTTGTGGAAGGCGAAAACCAGCTTTTGGACATTGAGGGGCAAAACATCTCGGTTTCGATGTTGCCTGAAATTCCCGAAGGCATGGAAATCGCGCGCGTGGAAGTCGTAATCCGGCTGCGCCGCAAGGAAGCCTGAGACCTACTCGACTTTTTCTTCCGGATAGGCGCCCCAGAGCTGCTGCTGCTGGATATAGCCGTCAAACCCCTCGCCGATCAGCCTGCACCATTGCCCGTCGCAGGTTTTGATCGAGGCGACGACATTGGGCATGAGTTGGGCAATCATCGGTGCTTCGACATTCGGTTTGGCGCGTAACGGCACCGGCTTGTCCTTGCCCCAAGGCGCAACAATGGCCGTCCGCCGTCCGGATAGGAGATTGTGCAATACCCAGCCTTCGGAGCCTTCCGAATCGCGGATACGGCGCCATGTCTCGAATTCGGCAGTGATTTCGACCGGAAGCCCCGCCTTTTCATAAATCCATTTCGTCCGGTGATCCTTGCTCGGCCCTTCGCGCAGATTAACGCGGTCGGACTTCAAGCTCGCAAATCGCGGCAAAGGCAGACCCGTGGTGGAGCCTATATTGGGATCAACCGCGAAAGCCGGAACGGCCGAAAACGCCGCAACAAAGACGCTGGCAATCATTCCTGCGAGGAAGGGCTTTAAACGAAACATACGCACCCGTGGCACCTACACGATTGACGCCCGTTGTTTTTCACCTATCTGCCCGTTAGAGATAGGCAGCGGTACATCGGCGCGATAGATCAGGTTGATCGGTCTAAGCTGATATGGAAAGAAATCAACAGAGTTTACGGCATCATCTATTGTCTATCGATCCTTAAAACGGCGTAAATTCGGTCGGTGCGGACCAAAAGGGCTTAAGGGAGTGGGGAAATGACGAAACAAAAGCCTTTGGTTGTGGTAACCCGTCGCCTCCCCGACACGATCGAAACGCGGATGCGCGAACTTTTTAACGCCTCGCTCAATATCGATGATCGCGCCATGACCAAGGAAGAGCTGATCGAAGCCGTCAAAACGGCTCAAGTTCTTGTACCCACCGTCACCGATGACATTGATGCCGATGTGATCGCGGCCGCTGGAGAGCAATTGAAACTCATCGCCAATTTCGGCAATGGCGTGGACCATATCGATGTTGCAGCTGCCCAGGCCAAGGGCATCGCCGTCACCAATACGTCGGGCGTGCTGACCGATGATACGGCGGATATGACAATGGCGCTTATTCTGGCCGTGTCACGCCGCATTGCCGAGGGCGCTCGGGTTATTCCGGAAGGCAATTTCCATGGCTGGGCACCGACCTGGATGCTGGGCCATCGCATCACCGGTAAGCGCCTCGGGATCGTCGGCATGGGGCGGATAGGCCAAGCGCTTGCCCGCCGGGCCAAGGCTTTCGGCCTACAGGTTCATTACCACAATCGGCGTCCGGTGGCGGCCGCCGTCGAGCAGGAATTAGAGGCGACCTATTGGGACTCGCTCGACCAGATGCTGGCGCGGATGGATATTGTCTCGGTCAATTGCCCGCATACGCCTGCGACCTATCATCTTTTATCGGCGCGACGGCTCAAACTGCTCAAGCGCGATGCTATTCTCGTCAATACGGCTCGCGGCGAAATCATTGACGAAAGCTCGCTTGTGAAAATGCTCGAAGCGGGCGAATTGGCGGGCGCGGGCCTCGACGTGTTCGAGCACGAGCCTGCAATTTCACCGCGCATGCTGAAGCTTGCCAAGCAAAACCGTATCCTCGTGATGCCCCATATGGGCTCGGCCACCATCGAAGGCCGCATCGAGATGGGCGAGAAGGTGATCATCAATATCCGCACCTTCATGGACGGCCATCGGCCGCCCGATCGGGTGATTGCATCGATGGTGTGAGGGGTTAGTCTTTTAGCATTCCGTCATGGCGAGCGAGAGCGAAGCCACCCAGTTGATGATGGCCGATTAAACGCGGCTTTAACGTAGCATTCCATTCTTTGACATCAGCTGGGCTGCTTCGCTTTCGCTCGCAGTGACGGTTGATGTGCTACCCCTATATCCATCACAACCCTTCAAACAAGGCGGTCGAAAGATAACGCTCGGCGAAGCTTGGGATGATGATCACGATGTTTTTGCCGTTCGATTCAGGCCGAGCCGCAATCTCGAGTGCTGCCGCTACCGATGCACCCGATGAAATCCCAGTAGGGATGCCTTCAATGCGGGCCAAAAGACGGGCTGTATCAAACGCCGTTTGATTGGCAACTTGCACCACCTCGTCAATGATTGAGCGATCGAGAATATCCGGCACGAAGCCTGCACCAATGCCTTGAATTTTGTGCGGGCCCGGATTGCCGCCCGACAAAACGGGGGAATCTTCCGGCTCGACGGCTACGATTTTCACATTCGGATTGCGCGCCTTCAGCACTTGGCCGATCCCTGTAATGGTGCCGCCTGTGCCGACGCCCGACACCAAAACATCGACCTTGCCATCGAGATCGTTCCAGATTTCTTCTGCCGTCGTGCGACGGTGAATGTCCGGATTGGCCGGATTTTGGAATTGCTGCGGGATAACCGAGCCGGGGATGGAGGCTTTGAGTTCCTCGGCCTTGGCGATAGCGCCCTTCATGCCCTGACCTGCTGGCGTTAGCTCAAGCTCCGCACCCAAAAGAGCCAACATCTTGCGGCGCTCGATCGACATCGATTCCGGCATCACAAGAATGAGACGATAGCCGCGCGCGGCCGCCACAAAGGCGAGCGCAATACCGGTATTGCCAGAGGTTGGCTCAATCAGCGTGGAGCCGGGCTTGATCGCGCCAGCGGCTTCCAACGCATCGACCATATTGACGCCGATACGATCCTTGACGCTGGCGATGGGATTGAAAAATTCGAGCTTGGCCAAAAGATTGGCGTGAACGCCTTTTTGCTTGGCAACCCGATCCAACCGCACAATCGGCGTGTCGCCAATCGTATCCGTGATCGAATTATAAATGCGGCCGCGGCCCGGCTTATGCGTCGATGAAGCGCTGCTGGTCATGATGTGCTGTCTCCCATCAAAGATTAGATTGTTCTTGTTTTAATATATTTACAGATTTTGTCGATTAATATTTTATTTCACATTTTAAATTGCAAAATCGCTGGTATCAGAGCTGCTGTTAAAGCCTGCTTTATCGGCGCGCTGGCACAAATCCTCGACGGATATCTTATCAAGATGGGCCAAAAAGGCCTGACTGGCCTGCTTGATTTCCGGCTCGATAACGTCATTGACCAAGACGGAATGCGGCTCGGGGAAAGAGGCCTCATCATCAGCATTCATCGCCGCCCGGACGATATCACCCGCAGCGATCCGTCGACGCTCGGTTGCTAATTCATATCCGCCTTTAGGCCCGCGAACGCCTTTTAAAATGCCCGCGCGTACCAGCGCCTGCAGGATGGTTTCAAGGTGGCGCGGTGGTAATTGGTGGCGTTCGGCCAAATGCTTGGCCGCCACAGGATCAGGCCGGGCGTGAATGGCAATATCGACCACGGCTGCAATGGCCAAAAGACTGCGACGAGAAAGAAGATTCATCCGGAATGCCCTGTTCGCTCCAAGCCCTTACAGCCCGGAGACAAACATCTCACACGCCGGTAGAGCCATACCCACCCGCGCCGCGTGACGTTTCTGCCAGCGTAACGCGTTCATCCCAAACGGCTTGAACCACAGGTGCCACCACCAATTGGGCGATGCGCATACCGCGTGTGATCTCGAAGGGCTGATCACCATGGTTGACCAGCAGCACCGACACTTCACCGCGGTAATCGGCGTCAATCGTGCCCGGCGCGTTCAACACGGTAATTCCATGCTTGAGCGCCAAGCCCGACCTTGGCCGAACCTGACCTTCATAACCGTCGGGTAATTCAATACACATTCCTGTCGGGATTAACATC
>DAIOVR010000132.1:0-6396 GCA_036758905.1 Beijerinckiaceae bacterium
GAGGATGCGACCGCTTAGCACGGCTTGGCGTCGGATTCACACAAGTTTTTGACGCTTAGGCACTAAAATATTCCTAAATTTTAAAAGGAAATTACGGAGAGGATCCAGCGGCCGCGGCATTTTTTAACCGGGTGGCTTCCAAATCGTCTTCCATGGCCTTTAATTCTTCAGGCGTGAGTTTTTTGATTTTTTTCTTTGGATCGGCAGGCGTTACCCCCACGGGCTGGTAGTCGAGGGAGCCCGTTGGCCGCGATTGTTGGACAAAATCGGCTGCGGGTTGCGGCTCTGTTGCGAATCCTGCCCATACGGCCAATGGCTTAATGGGTGACAGTGGTCCTTGCTCGTCATGTCCTGTCGTCGCGCATCCGGTTAATACCACGCTGGATAGGGCAAGAATCGAAAGGGTGAGAGGGTGTTTCATGCTCGTTAAGGCTGCCAATCCAATTTTTCTGTCGCTTTCGTCTATACGACCAATTTCTTTGTTCGACGAGCCCTCTTTACGGGTTACAGTGAACAAGATCGATCCTATAGTTCATAACAGAATTGGGACATTCGGCCGGGGAATCCAATGGCAGTAGATAAAAATAAGCCTGTCGCTGATCATTTGACCGCTGGAATGCCGGTGCCGAATTATGAAGCATTGGCAAGCAATACGGCTCGGTTGATGGAAGAGCTTGGCCACGCGACCGCTGCATCCTTAAAGCCGATGGAAGAAGGGCGCGCCAAGCCTGGTGTTTCAGAAGAAGTAAGCGACGTCGTCAAAACGCTTGGGCAAGTGGTGGAGACGATTGCTGCCGATCCGCAGCGTTTGATTATGGCGCAGACCACATTGACCAAGGGATTTCTGGACCTCTGGACGAATAATTTAAAGCGCATCAATGGCGAAGCCGTTGCGCCTGTCGCTGAGCCGGATGCGAGCGATAAGAGGTTTCGTGATCCGGAATGGACAGAAAATCCGGTCTTCGATTTTGTTAAACAGGCCTATCTCATCACGACGCGTTGGGCGGATGATCTTGTCCGTCAGGCGGACGATATCGATGAGCATACCAAGCACAAAGCGCAATTTTATGTGAGACAATTATCGAGCGCGCTATCGCCCACGAATTTTGTTGCAACTAATCCTGAGCTTCTTCGCACAACGCTTGAGCAAAATGGCGATAATCTTGTGCGCGGTATGCAAATGATGGTTGAGGATATCAAAGCGGGGAAGGGTACGCTTAAACTCCGCCAGACCGAGCCGGGTGATTTTAAAGTTGGTGTTAATCTCGCCACCACGCCGGGTAAGGTCGTATTCCGCAATGATCTGATTGAATTGCTGCAATACTCGCCGAGTACTGAGACCGTTTATAAACGTCCACTTTTGATCGTGCCTCCTTGGATCAATAAATTTTATATTCTCGATCTTAATCCGGAAAAGAGCTTTATTCGTTGGGCTGTTTCGCAGGGGCTCACGGTGTTTGTTGTGTCATGGGTTAACCCCGATGAGGAACAAGCCAAGAAGAGCTTTGAAGACTATATGCGCGAAGGCATTTTTGCGGCCCTTGATCGCATTGAAAAGATCACCGGCGAAAAAGAAGTAACTGCGATGGGCTATTGCGTTGGCGGCACGCTTTTATCCGTTGCGCTGTCTTATATGGCGGCCGTCGGTGACAAGCGCATTTCAAGTGCCACTTTGTTGACAACACAAGTCGATTTTGAAAATGCGGGCGATTTGAAAGTGTTTGTTGACGAAGAGCAGGTCAAACAAATCGAAGAAAAAATGGATGTGCGTGGTTATCTTGAAGGAACCAGCATGGCGTCCGCGTTCAACATGCTTCGCCCGAATGATTTGATCTGGCCTTATGTTGTGAATGTCTATTTGAAGGGTGAGCATCCGTTTCCGTTTGATCTTTTGTTTTGGAATTCAGATTCAACGCGTATGCCTGCGGCCAATCATTCATTTTATTTGCGCAATTGCTATCTCGATAACAAGCTGTCAGCCGGTCAGATCACTATCGGTAATGTAAGGCTTGATTTGTCGCGTGTCACAATGCCGATTTATAATTTAGCCGCTAAAGAAGACCATATCGCGCCTGCCAAATCTGTGTTTGTTGGGTCGCAATATTTCGGCAATAATGTGACCTATGTGATGGGAGGATCGGGCCATATCGCAGGCGTTATCAACCCCGCGAACAAGCCTAAATATCAGTTTTGGACGGGCGGGCCACCGGTTGGTCAATTTGAAGATTGGGTAGCCAAGGCAAAGGAGACGCCGGGATCGTGGTGGCCGCATTGGCTGGAATGGATTGTGGCGCAGGCCCCCGAAAAGGTGAAGGCGCGCAAACCGGGTGGCAAATTAAAGACACTCGGCGATGCGCCGGGGACTTTTGTACTGGAACGCTCGTAATTCTTGTAAAATTGCAGCCCTGATGCTCCTTGTCGGGGCTTGCCCAGACGCGCGCAAAGCGTCAGATTGGGCTTGGAACGAATTACCGCATTTTTGATTTGGGGAAACGACCGATGAAATTAGTTCGCTTTGGCGCAATGGGCCATGAGAAGCCCGGTTTGATTGATGCTGATGGCACGATCCGCGACCTTTCTGCCCATATTTCCGATATTAATGGCGCAACGATCTCGCCTGCCTCGCTCGCAAAATTAAAGGCGATTGATCCAAAAAGCCTGCCTGCAGTGCCAGCTGGTACCCGTTTCGGGTCATGCGTGGCGCGTCCGGGCAATTTCATTGCGGTTGGTCTGAATTATGCCGACCATGCGGCGGAATCGAACCTTCCAGTCCCTGAACAACCTATTCTCTTTAACAAGGCACCTAATTGCGTGCAGGGTCCGGATGATGTGATCGTCATTCCAAGGGGCTCGGAAAAGACCGATTGGGAAGTCGAGCTTGCCATCGTCATTGGCAAGACTGCGCTTTATATCGATGAAAAGAATGCACTCGATTATGTCGCGGGCTTTTGTGTCTGCAATGACATTTCAGAGCGCGCTTTCCAGACGGAACGAGGTGGCCAATGGATGAAGGGCAAGGGTTCGCCGACCTTTGGCCCGATTGGTCCGTGGCTGGTGACGACGGACGAGGTGAAGGATGTGCAGAATTTGCATATGTATCTCGATCTCAACGGCAAGCGCGTGCAAAACGGATCAACGAAGACGATGATTTTCGGCGTGGCTCATATTGTGGCCTATATCTCGCAATTCATGCAGTTGGATGCGGGCGACGTAATCACCACCGGCACACCTCCGGGCGTCGGCATGGGCATGAAGCCTCAGCTCTATCTTAAGCCTGGTGACAAGATGGTTGTTGGCATTGAAGGTCTGGGCGAACAGCACCAGACTGTGGAAGCCTATAAAGGCTGAGCATTGGCGTTCGACAGGGCAGGGATGACGCAGTAGTTTCGCGGCTATGAGTCGTCCCTTTCTTGGCGTTGAACGTTCTGTTTCCGATCGCGTGTGGCGTGAGCGGCTGGATGATGCCAGCCGTGGCATCGCTTTGGCGTTGGTGCAGGAATATGGCCTCGACGATCTCTTGGCCCGCGTCTTGGCCGGGCGCGGCGTAACCACTTCCGATATTCCCGCCTATCTTGAGCCCCGATTACGAGAGTTGATGCCTGATCCGTCGACCATGATCGGCATGGATGAGGCAGCTGAGCGATTGGCGCAGGCGATTATCGCACGAGACACCGTGGCAATTTTTGGTGACTATGATGTCGATGGCGCATGTTCGTCCGCGGTGCTGGCGGGCTTTCTTGATTTTGTGGGCGTCAAGCGCCTGATCCATATTCCGGATCGGTTGATTGAAGGCTATGGCCCCAATAGCGAAGCCATTCGTTCGCTTCATGCAGCAGGCGCAAAGCTGCTTGTAACGGTTGATTGTGGCACGACGAGTCATGAGCCAATTGATGAAGCGCGTCGATTGGGCATGGATTGTATTGTTTTAGACCACCATCAAGCGCCCGTTGATTTGCCCGCGGCATTCGCCATTGTTAACCCGAACCGTCAGGATGATTTATCCGGCCTGGGGCATCTTTGCGCGGCAGGCGTGGTTTTTATGACCTTGATTGCAGTGACGCGTGCCTTACGCGCCAAAGGTTTTTGGCAACAACGCGGCGGTGAGCCCGATTTGATGGCACAATTGGATCTTGTTGCGCTCGGTACGGTTGCCGATGTTGTACCCTTACGCGGGCTAAACCGCGCCTTTGTGAGACAGGGTTTAAATGTGGCGCGCGCGCGCTCGCGCCCTGGCCTACGAGCGTTGGCCGACATTGCCCGTGTGGATGGCCCGATGACGCCGTTTCATTTGGGGTTTTTGATCGGGCCGAGGATTAATGCGGGCGGACGCATTGGCGACGCGGCATTGGGCGCAAAGCTTCTTCTCGCGCAAGATGAAGGCGAAGCAGCGGTTATCGCCACGCGCCTTGATGCGTTGAACAAAGAACGGCAAGAGATTGAAGTGGCAATGGTGGCGGAAGCCGAGGCCGAAGCCTTGGCTGCGTTAGGCGTTCATGAAGACCATGGTAATGTGATTGTTACCGCTTCGGAGCAATGGCATCCGGGCGTTGTCGGTTTGGTAGCAGCGCGCCTAAAAGAACGGTTCCGCAGGCCCGCTTTTGCGATTGCGCTCGATGGTCGCGGAACAGGCACAGGATCGGGCAGATCCATTCAAGGGGTTGATCTTGGACGCGCTGTTCGGGCAGCCGTTGAGGCAGGGCTTGCGATCAAAGGGGGCGGCCATGCGATGGCGGCGGGCGTTACCCTTCGGGCGGATCAAATCGACGCACTGCGTGATTTCCTTGAAGTGAGATTGGGAGAAGCCTCTTCTGAAGCGCGGGCCGAGAATGGGTTGGTGGTAGATGGAGCGATTAGTGCTGGCGGTGTTCGGCCATCGGTGATCAACGAGATTGATAAAGCGGGGCCTTTTGGTTCGGCGCAACCCGAGCCGCTTTTTGTTTTACCTTCGCATCAGGTGGTGGACGCGGCCCTTGTTGGCTCGCAGCATGTACGCGCTCGGTTTCGCTCCGCCGATGGCACGGTAATCGGTGGTATAGCTTTTCGTGCAGCGGGCGCGCCGATTGGTGATGCATTGTTGAAGGGTCGTGGATCCACGCTCCATATCGCAGGCCATCTTACAATTGATCGTTATGGTGGTGGCGAGCGACCGCAAATCCGGATTGTCGATGTCGCGATCCCTTAGGAACGCTTTATGATGCGGGGACGGTAAGCTTTTTCGCCTGGGCTTGTTCGCGGTAAAAAATAAAGAGGCCGGCCGCGATGATAATTCCCGAACCTGACAGGATAGCCATATCAGGCCAATCGCCGAAAATAAGAAAGCCGAGTACGACGGCCCAAATGATTTGCGAATATTGATAAGGCATAACGATCGAGGCGGGCGCCAATTTAAGCGAGCGGTTAACGGCAATATGCGCAATGGTTGAAATAACCCCGAGCAGAGCCAGAAGCGCGAAATCCGTCGGTGTGGGTGGCACCCAATGCGTGGGTGCGGTGACAAGCCCGAAGATCAAAGCGCCGCCAGCCTGCCAGCCAACCAAGACGATGCCTTTTGTGCCGCGCAAATAGCGGGTAATGATCATGATCATGGAGAATGCCAAGCAACCTGCTATGGCGACAAGCGCGGGGAGGGACAGGCTTGCGCTTGATGGGCGCATGGCCAACACAACGCCGCCAAAACCGATTAATACGGCAATAGCGCGCGGCGCATCGATCTTCTCGCCCAAAAATGCCCAAGCAAGCGCGGTCACGAAAATGGGCGCGGCCATATAGATGGTTACGAGATCGGCCAGTGGCATATAGGCAACCGCCCAATAAAAAGAGCTCACTTCGGCCGTTGTAATTGCCACCCGAACCAAATTCATCCGCCAATTGGGTGGCATGAGAAGGGTTCGCCAGCCCTCACGATAGAAGGAAGGTGCAAGAAGCGCTAACCCGGCCAGGCTCCGGATCAGCAAGACTTGGCCGACGGAATAGGTGGAAACCAGCCATTTTCCCATCACATCATTCGCGACATACATGAAAATCGCCAAAATCATGAGGGCAATGCCCATCGGAATATTTTGTCCCACAAGATTCGGATGATTCTCGTCCGATGCCTCGGGCAGGCCCTCAAGATCTTCACCCGTCCCAAAAGACGGCTCAATCAGCGCCGTGTGGGGCTTTTGAGCATTTTGAGGCGATAAATCGGACTTTTCGGCAGAAGAAGGCATATTCGGGGGTACGCTCGTTCAAGGATTATCGGGAATAAATCATTTTAAGTAAGGTTTTTTCCGTATCGCTTGTCCGAAGACGCTTGTCGAGTGGCGATTGTTCGCCTATAAGCGCCCGACCTTGACTATGCGCCCTTCGTCTAGCGGTCTAGGACGTCGCCCTTTCACGGCGAAAACACGGGTTCGA
>DAIOVR010000133.1:0-6284 GCA_036758905.1 Beijerinckiaceae bacterium
ATTAACCATAATCATTAACCACGTTGACAGGGGAAGTGACAATTGTATCTTGTAGCGATCATGACCTATTCGCATCAAGATCTAGCCCAAATCCAAGGGTTCTTAGACGTGCCTCAATTCCTCTTGGGGGACGCGGCCTTCACGGCTGATCTTTCGACGACGGTGCTTAAAGCTTGGCTCAGTCGGGAGCCCCTCATCATCGCTCTGGGCGAGACGGATATGAAGCCGCTCGGCAAAGGCAGCGCCAGAATCTTTACCCTTCGTCGGGTCGTCAATATCTGCGTCACGGCCGAACTGGTCCGCATGGGGGTGACGCCTAAAATGGCGGGTGTCATCGGGTTTCAAATAACCGATGAGATGGGCCGATCATCCGAGCTCGCCGCTAATCTCAAGGCAACGAAGCCCGGGGTCAAAAGCACGGTGCCAAACGATATTAATATCTGGGCGCGAAATGATGTTTTGATTGTTGGCAATAAAAACCACGATACGCTGCATCCTCTCATAGGCGATGTTCTTGCCTTTGAAGTTCTGCAACGCTTAACGGAAATCGGAGAAGGCGAGGATATCCATTCCTGCTTCATTCTGGATTTCAGCGGTATTTATCAAAAGACCTTGAGCAAATTAAAAGCCCGCATGAAGCTCGACTAGTCAAAGCCGTAGACTATCTTCGACGGGTATTGAGAAAGGCCGTCGTGGATTGAGGCGGATTATCCTTGCCCTTCGTCTTGTCCGGTTCCGCTTGAGATAGCCGATGACCCTCATCCGATACCGTTACAATCACTGATCCATCCGGATCTGAAATGAGAAGGTCAGGCATGGCAAATCCCTCAACCTTATGGTCTGCATCGGTCGGGCGTTTAGCCGTTCTTCTTTTTTGATCCGCTGTCGAAGTGGCACGCGAACTGATCAAAATGCTCATGGGGATACTCCAAAGAGTCACGTGAACATGGGCAATGCGCATTTAATTGATTAGCAGTAACGGGAATTTAAGTTAAAATTTCATAAAGCCATTCGCTAAAATGGTAAGCAGCCAAAGCATGCTGTGACGGTGCAAGCGGCTATCACAATCGCCTGCCACCAATTTATCCACCTGTGCCCCTGACCCAATTGTAAGGATCAAACGTATTTGCCATCAGTCATTATGATATTTTTCGGATGAATATGCGGCAAAGCGTCAAATTCCTGCACACGGTTTCCTCCTGCGGCCTTTTGGGCGCCTTGATTGCCTATATTCTTGTGCTGTGGAAAGCACCTCAGGCCAGTGTGGGCCAATATGCCGATATGCGGGACGTGATCAGCCTGATTTGCCGATACCTCCTTGTTCCTTCTCTCGCCCTCTCTCTCGTCACTGGGCTCGTGGCGATGATCGTTCATCGTCAATACCAGCAGAAACGCTGGGCGTGGGCCAAAGCTGCTCTTGGGCTTTCAATGTTTGAGTCTACCTTGGCCGTGACGCAATCGAAGGCCAATGAGGCGGCCGGATTTGCTGCCCAAATCGCTGAAGGCCATGATCCCGAGCGTGCCGCCATGCTTCTCGCCCAGGCCATCGCTTCTGAATGGACAGTGCTTTTTGCAATTTTCACGCTCTGTCTGGCCCAAACCGCACTCGGCATTTGGCGACCAAGGCTTGAATTCAAGCGACGTGAGGCTTGATGGTCATTCTAAATGACGTTCTGGAATTCAAAATCGTGGCCATCTAAACAATAAATACCCGTGACTTTCCTTTGAATTCGCTTTTCTTATCGGTCACTTCAACCTAGATAGGAAGCACGGAAATGTCGCGTTTCGGCGACTTATATTCTGGATAGAGGATTGCACCATGTCACGCCTTTCACCTTTTCATCTTGGTCTTGCAGCCGCCCTTGCCCTGACCCTTGCTGCCTGCAACACGACAAGCCAACCCAAAATGTCGAGTGCCAATGTTACCGTGCGCGACCAATCAGCTGAAGGCTTGGCTGCATTGAACAAGTTCCGCGCCAGCCACGGCCTTGGCCCTGTCGTGATCGACGCCAATCTGATTGAAGTAGCCAAGTATCAATCCATGGCCATGGCGGCACGTGACGCCTTGACCCATGAAGTTTCGGGCGATTTCACCAGCCGTATCAATGGCGCAGGCTTTACCAATTCAGCTGCGGTTGAAAATGTCGGCGCTTCCCACGACTCAGCGGTCGATGCCATTAATGCATGGATCAATTCGCCCTATCACAAAGAGAACATGCTGATGAAGGACGCAACGCGCATGGGAATGGCGCGTGCTGACTCGCCTAATTCTCGCTACCGGAATTATTGGACGCTCGATCTGACGTCCGACGCAGCCGGTGCAAGCCCAAAAATGGCGTCAAACTAAAACCCGCTGCCAGAGGCAGCGGGCTAAATCTTATCATCATCTTTTCAAAGCTCCCGCTTACCAAGCGGGGGCTTTTTTATTTTACCATCGTAGCGATAACGCCATCATATTCAGCCTCGCTCTTGCAATAGCTGGCCTCATCATAATTAAAGCCATAATTGCAGGTCAGCACGCGGGCTTGGTCTTCATTGCTCTTTTTGGCAACGCCATAATAGGTCGCATAAATCTTGCGCTGAAGAGCATCAACAAGAAAGCGCGTTGTTACGATTTCATCTTGATGAGAAATCTTGAAGCTGACATCGAGCAGACATTTCTTATCCCACGAATTCTCATGCTGAACATGTTTGAAGTCGCGAATGGTTCCACCCATTTTGCCCCAAATAATGCCCTGCTCGTGCTCATAATTTTTGGCCGAAGCTTCAGCGGCAGCCGAACAGGATGAATCCGCAAATGCGGGCGAGGAAAGACCGGCCATCACGACCAAGGCGAAAGCGGAAGTTAATTTTGACATGGTGCCTCGAATTATCTGTTTTAAGGTCATTCACCGTGCATTTACACGCATGCAGGACGAGTCGCGTTTAAATCAATAGCGTCTTTATAAAGGAAATGTCTGTCTCGGCGCAATGGTCCGCATTGCGAAGAAGGCTTAAAAATATCGATAAAGCCCTGTCACCCACCGACGGAATTTGGTTTTAACCAAAGCGAGCCGACAATCTCACTCCCCCGATCCATCTCGATCGTTTCATAGGCGATATTACCTCGGATTTTGCCATTCGCTGAAACCGTGGCTTCGTCACAAATAATATTCCCATTCAGCGTTCCCAAAATTTTGACAGACCGCGAATTAAGATTGCCCTCGACATAGGATCCAATTTCCAAAACGATCCGCGGGGCCGTTACATTCCCGTTCACACGGCCAAAAATAACACACGCGCTTTCGCTATTTAAATTGCCTTCCAAATTCGTGCTCGGTCCGATCACGGTAATTCCGGAATTTTCAAAAAATTTTGAATGCTCGGCTGGAATGATTGCAGGCGTCGGGATTTGCGACAATCGGTTGGAAGGTCCGATAGGCAAATGTGATGCCGAGAGAGCTTCCAAAATGGCCACATTAAAATCGGGCATTTCAGCTTCTGCTTCATCGAAATTTTTTAAGTGATTTTCTATCATATTAACGTACACCTGCGCTCAATCAATTAGCGATTTTGCGGTTTCAAATTGCCAACCACATGCGCGCCACGCTCCATCGAAATAGAGCCATATAAAATATCACCCGTTACATGGGCATCCGCCAGTAGCGAAACACTATCTGCCGTTATATTGCCCGTTAAACTGCCCTGAACCTGCGCCGTATTTGCTTGAATATTACCACCCATCGACGAACCAATATCCAATATCACTTCGATCGCGGTAACATCACCTTCCATACGGCCAACAACGCGGCAAACACCTTTGCTGGTGATCGATCCTTTAAATTCGGCATCCGGTCCAATAATCGTCTGCCCCACGGGAACAGGTTCGACATGGAGAATGGGTGTCCGAGGCGGAAAGGAAAGCTCGGCTACAGACCCTTCATTTTTGAGGTCATCAAAATGAGCTTCCTCATTGCCCGGAGCCGATAGTGTTGTCCCGCTGACTGTAGCCAAATCCTTTGGATTTTTTTTACCAAACCAAACCATAACAACCCCACACCGTAAACCTAAACAAACCAACCGCTAGACAGGCCCAACAAACTGTACCGAAGCCTGAACTTATCAAACCCATCTTCATCCTCTGTCGGATACGGTCAATGGAATGAAAATCAAGTCAATTGATACTCCAAATCGTAGAAATGCATGAATTTTGATATCAAAACGCTGAATTGGAGCAAATTAAGGGTACTTTCAACGGCAGGAGGTGAGAACCATCCTCCATATCCGGCTAATTGCCTAATTGTGACACGTGTGGCCATCCCACTTAGAACTGCAGTTAATTACCGTCATCCACAGGTAGAACGACGCAATACGGCCTCATTTTCCAATGAGTGCTCACAACACAACTCTTTGGCTTTCATCATTTTGTTAGCAAGAACAGGCTTACGTGAGCGCGTATCCATGGCATAAGGGCGCCGCATTACCCAAAAAGGTCCTATATTCATCATGATCCGCCTCGAAAATATCAGCAAGCAAAACGGCCACCAAATTCTCTTTATCGAAGCCTCAGCCTCTCTGCTCAAGGGTGAGAAAATCGGCCTTGTTGGACCCAATGGCGCGGGTAAAACGACGCTTTTTCGTATGATCACCGGACAAGAACTGCCCGATGAAGGGCAAGTTGCTGTCGATCGCGGTGTGTCGATTGGCTATTTCAGTCAAGATGTCGGTGAAATGTCGGGCCGCAGTGCGGTTGCCGAAGTGATGGAGGGTGCAGGCCCGGTCAGCGCGGTAGCAGCAGAGCTCAAAGAACTTGAAGCAGCCATGGCCGATCCCGATCAAGCCGATAAGATGGACGAGATCATCGAACGCTATGGAGAAGTCCAAGCCCGATTTGAAGAGCTTGATGGGTACGAGCAAGAAGGCCGAGCGCGCGAAGTTCTCTCCGGCTTGAGCTTCAGCCAGGAGATGATGGAAGGCGATGTCGGCAAACTCTCGGGCGGTTGGAAAATGCGAGTCGCCTTGGGCCGCATTCTTCTCATGCGCCCAGATGTGATGTTGCTCGATGAGCCATCGAACCATCTCGATCTTGAAAGTCTGATCTGGCTCGAAGATTTTCTGAAAAATTATGATGGCGCTCTGTTTATGACCTCGCATGACCGCGAATTCATGAACCGTATCGTCAATAAAATTATCGAAATCGACGGCGGCGGTTTAACGAGTTATTCCGGCAATTACGAATTTTATGAGCAACAACGTGCGATGGCGGAAAAGCAGCAACAGGCGCAATTTGAGCGCCAGCAAGCGATGCTCGCCAAGGAAATCAAATTTATCGAACGCTTCAAAGCCCGCGCATCGCACGCGGCTCAAGTACAAAGCCGCGTTAAAAAGCTCGAAAAAATCGATCGTGTGGAACCGCCGAAGCGGCGCCAAACCGTGGTGTTTGAATTTCCTCCAGCGCCCCGCTCGGGTGATGATATTGTCAGTTTGAAAAACGTCCATAAAAGCTATGGCAGCAAGCGCATTTATGAAGGTCTCGATTTCCAAATCGGTCGTCGCGAGCGCTGGTGCGTAATGGGCGTGAATGGAGCTGGAAAATCCACTTTGTTAAAACTCATCACCGGAACAACAGAGCCGGATGATGGCCAAGTCTCGGTCGGCTCCAGCGTAAAGATGGCTTATTTCGCGCAGCATGCGATGGAATTGCTCGATGGCGAACGGACCGTCTTTCAATCGCTTGAAGATGCATTCCCGCAAGCAGGCCAAGGCTCGCTGCGTTCGCTTGCTGGCTGCTTCGGATTTTCAGGAGATGACGTCGAAAAACGGTGCCGCGTTTTATCGGGCGGCGAAAAAGCACGGCTTGTGATGGCGATCATGTTGTTTGATCCACCCAATTTCCTTGTGCTCGACGAGCCGACCAACCATCTCGATATGGCCACCAAGGAAATGCTGATCTCGGCCCTTTCGCAATACGAGGGTACGATGCTTTTTGTCTCGCATGATCGGCACTTTTTAGCCGCCCTCTCCAATCGAGTATTGGAGCTTACGCCAGATGGCATCCATCAATATGGTGGCGGCTATACCGAATATGTGGAGCGCACGGGCCAGGAAGCGCCGGGCTTACGGGGGTAAGCCCGATTTTCCTCATGGTGAGCCGCGATGCAAAGCATAGCGTGTCGAACCACGGCTACCGTCCTTCGACTGACAGCTGCGCCGTGGCTCAGGATGAGGGTAAAGTTCTAATGCCCGCCGCCTAGATACGCAGCCTTTACCGCCGGATCATTCTGCAACGCGCTGGCTTCGCCTGA
>DAIOVR010000134.1:0-2871 GCA_036758905.1 Beijerinckiaceae bacterium
CGACGCGCGGGCCTTTCTTTTCTTCCTTCACATCGGGTTGATGCGCGGGAAGGCCTATAATATGCAGCGCCAAACGACGCGGTGTAGCGAAGGCTTGCGCTCCTTCATACAGGCAACCGCGCTCGACTAAGGCATTGGTGACAAGCGACTTCAAATCCTCCGCTGCACGACGTTGCATGCGGGCGGGAATTTCTTCGGAAAAGAGTTCAAGCAGAAGATCGGGCATCGGTGCGGTCTCGAACAATAAGGGGAAGGGTATAAGCGGGCTTTATGCCCCGCCGCCTTCGGTTTTGAGCCAAGCCTCGCCGCAGGCTTTCGCCAATTCGCGGACGCGGAAAATATAGCTTTGCCGCTCGGTAACCGAGATCACGCCGCGCGCATCGAGCAGGTTGAAGAGATGGCTCGCTTTGATACATTGATCGTAAGCGGGTAGCGCCATCTGATGTCGGCCTTCGCCTTTATTGCCGAAATCGAGAAGCGCTTTGCATTCGGCTTCGGCATCTTTGAAATGCTGTGCGAGTTTTTCGGTATTCGCCGCTTCGAAATTGTGGCGCGAATATTCCTGCTCGGCTTGCAAGAACACATCGCCATACGAAATTTTTTCATCGCCATCGAGGCCGTTGAAATTGAGATCGTAGACGTTCTCAACGCCTTGCACATACATCGCCAAGCGTTCGAGGCCATAAGTGAGTTCGCCAGCAACGGGCGAGCATTCAACGCCAGCAACTTGCTGGAAGTAAGTGAATTGGCTCACTTCCATCCCATCGCACCAGCATTCCCAGCCGAGGCCCCATGCGCCTAGTGTTGGGCTTTCCCAATCATCTTCGACAAAGCGGATATCGTGGAGTTCGGGATCGATGCCGATGGCGTAGAGCGAGCGGAGATAGAGATCCTGAAGATTGGCGGGCGAGGGCTTCATGATCACCTGATATTGGTAATAATGCTGCAGCCGGTTGGGGTTTTCGCCGTAGCGACCATCTTTCGGGCGACGCGAGGGCTGCACATAGGCGGCTTTCCAATGCTTGGGACCAAGCGCGCGCAAGGTTGTTGCGGGGTGGAAGGTGCCCGCGCCCACTTCCATGTCATATGGCTGCAAGATCACGCAGCCTTGCTCCGCCCAGAAGCGGTGGAGGGTCAGGATCAGCGCTTGGAAGGAGCGCTGCGGGTTCATGGCATCGGGGCTTGTGTTAGACATCGGAAGGACCGCTTCAATTCGATTGGATTTGTTGCGCTGCACCGTATGGAAGGGGGCCTTATCGGTCAAGCTCGCTTAAGGCCGGATGATGGCTGGTGCTTCTATTCGATGATGGTTGGTTTCACCCACCATTCGGGATGCAAGCGCGATAAATGCTTGGCGGCATAAGCAGCGGCGCGGCAGCTATCAAACACGCCAAAAAACGTGGCGCCAGAGCCGGACATGCGGGCAAAGCGGCAATCGGGCATGGCGGAGAGGGCCGCTGCAACCTCGCCTATCACGGGCAAGAGCGCGGTGGCGGCTGCTTGCATGTCGTTGCGGCCTTGTTCGAGGCTTTGGAGGAGGGCAGGGCGCGCGAGATCGGAGACGATCACCGGATGTGGTTCGCCATGATGCGTTTCGCCTGTCTTGAGGCCGATTTCCTTGAACACGGCAGGCGTGGAGGAGCCTTGCCGCGGATTGACGAGAACCGCGAAAAGGCGTGGCAGGGTAAGCGGCTCGCCAAGCTCTTCGCCAATGCCGCGCATCATGCGCGCCTGGCTCGCCAGACACACGGGTACATCGGCGCCTGTTTGGATCGCGGCTTGATGGAGCGCGGGATCATTGGGCGCGAGATGATTGAGGCGGGCGACCAGCCTTAAGGCCGCTGCCGCATCGGCTGAGCCGCCACCCATGCCGGAGGCGATGGGCAATCGCTTGATCAAGCGAAAGGCGCCGAGTTTAAGATCCGGTTTGAGGGCGGCTAATGCTGTAACCGCTTTGATGATATGGTTGTCCAATGGGTTACCGAGTTGGGCTGCTTCCGGCCCGGTGATGGCGAGCGAGAGATGTTTGCCTTCAACAAGCTGCAGCTCGTCGCCGATGCCAGCAAAAGCAACAAGGCTTTCGAGATCGTGATAGCCATCATCGCGTCGGCGCGTGATGTGCAAGGTCAGATTTATTTTGGCGCGCGCCCGCGTTTGTCCGGTCCACGCCATGGGCGTTTAGCCACCATTGCTCGCGCCACCCGATGCCGCTGGCTCATCGGGTAGACCATTTGCAATTTTGTCGAGAATCTTGGGCATGTCTTCCGGCTCAGCGCCTAAATCACGCGCGTGATTCCATTGGAACTTCGCTTCCAATTTGCGGCCCAAACGCCAATAGACATCACCCAGATGATCATTCACCGTCGGATCGGCCGCTTTAAGCTGTACGGCCTTTTCCATCAATTGAAGCGCGTTGTCATATTGGCCCAAACGATAGAAAGCCCAGCCTAAACTATCGACAATATAGCCATCTGCTGGACGTTGTTCGACCGCGCGACGCAGCATGCGAAAGGCTTCGTCGAGATTGCTGTTTTGTTCGATCCACGAATAGCCGAGATAGTTCAAAACCAAAGGCTGTTCGGGCGATAGCTCCAACGCTTTGCGGAAATCGGCTTCGGCATCGGGCCAACGCTTCAAGCGTTCATAGGCAATGCCGCGCGAGTAGTAGATGCTCCAATGGCCCTGATTGGGCGTGCCGATCGCTTTGAGCGCACCCGAATAGGCTTCAGCGGCTTCAGCGAAGGCTTTTTTAGAGCGATAAATATTGCCCAATGCAATCAGAGGCTCGGTGTGATCCACAAGCCGCGCATTGGTTTGTTTAAGCAATGCGATGGCTTCATCCGAGCGGCCAAGCTGTTCGAGATCCAGCGC
>DAIOVR010000134.1:2971-6201 GCA_036758905.1 Beijerinckiaceae bacterium
TCGCTTTCATAGGCTGATTTTATGAGGATCAAGGCTTCATCCGTATTGCCTGCCAATTTGGCAATGAGCCCCGCATGCAGGTTGCGAAACGGACGCGTTGCCGGATCATCGGGCATTTTCTCGATGATTTCGATGGCCTTTTTGGCATTGCCTGCTCCCGCCCATGACCAAGCGGTCAAGAGAGAGGCTGTCAGATCGCTGTTCTGTTTGCTGCCACTGCGTTTTAATGCCGATCTGGCGGTGTTGAATTGCCCGTCCCGAATGGCGCCCACCGCCATGATCAGCTGCACGATCCCATTATTGGGGTTTTTGCGACTGACCGTCTGCGCCATGCGCACCGCTTCCGTCATATTGCCTTCGGCCAACATGGTGACGAAAGCCCGCTCGGCGAGGTCGGCGCTGTGTGGATCGAATTTGAGCGATTCCGCGTAGAATTGCGCTGCAGCCGACGTGTCAGAGGACAGGCCGGCCACAAGGGCTGCGAGATAATTGCCGGAAAGCGTATTGGCTGTTGTCCGATCAAAACCCGAGGATTTATTCGCTTCGGCAAAAGCAGGGGACGCAATGCCGAGCGCCATGAGGGCAACAAGTCCCGTTAAGGCGCTAGCGGATCGCAATACATAACGGGACATGGAACGGGACCAAACGCTTGAATCGTGTGTAGGCATACGATCTGGTTAACGAGTGCTCCGCTAAAATGGAAGAGAAACAATAAGGCTTCGTTACATATTTGGATAATTCGGACCGCCGCCGCCTTCCGGCGTTACCCAATTGATGTTTTGCGACGGGTCCTTGATGTCGCAGGTTTTGCAATGAACGCAATTTTGCGCGTTGATCACAAATTTAGGGTCCGCCTTGGTATCGGGATTTGAATAGGTCACTTCATACACGCCAGCGGGGCAATAAAGCCGGGCAGGTTCGCCATAGAGTGGTAGATTTTTACCAATCGGAATCGACGCATCCGCAAGGGTGAGATGCGCGGGCTGATCTTCCTCATGGTTGGTGGACGCCAAAAATACCGAGGAAAGCTTGTCAAATGAAACAACGCCGTCTGGCTTAGGGTACGAGATCGGAGTGACCGACTTGATGGGCTTGAGCGTTTCAAAATCGGCCTTGCCATGGCTGAGCGTGCCAAAAAACGAGAAGCCGAACAGATCATTCGTCCACATATCGAGGCCGCCAAGCGCGATGCCGATATAGGTGCCGAATTTCGACCAAAGCGGCTTCACATTGCGAACTTTACGCAGATCGCGGCCAATGGCCGAGAAGCGCCATCCGGCTTCGTAATCCGTCAGCTCATCGTTTGAGCGGCCTGCATGAATAGCGCTTGTAATGTGATCGGCGGCTTGGATGCCCGAGAGCACCGCATTGTGCGAGCCTTTGATGCGCGGGACGTTCACAAAGCCTGCCGCACAGCCGATCAGCGCGCCACCGGGGAAGGTGAGCTTTGGAACCGATTGCCAGCCGCCTTCTGTGATCGCACGCGCGCCATAGGATAGGCGCTTGCCACCTTCAAAGGTGTCACGGATCATCGGATGGGTTTTGAAGCGCTGGAATTCATCGAACGGCGACAGAGTCGGGTTCTGGTAATTGAGATGCACCACGAAGCCTACGGCTACGAGATTGTCTTCCAGGTGATAAAGGAAGGAGCCGCCGCCTGTCGTGCCGTCCAAAGGCCAGCCGAAGGAATGTTGGACAAGGCCCAAGCGGTGTTTGTCAGGGGAGACCTGCCAAAGCTCTTTAATGCCGATGCCGAATTTGGCGGGATCGCGGCCTTCATCAAGGCGGAATTTTTTGATCAGCGTCTTCGTGAGGCTGCCGCGTGCGCCTTCTGCAAAGAGCGTGTATTTCGCGCGCAATTCCATGCCGCGGGTGAAGCTGTCTTTCACTTCATTCTGCTTGGAAATGCCCATATCGCCGGTGGCTATGCCAACAACTTCGCCCTTTTCGCCGTAAAGCACTTCGGCGGCGGCAAAGCCCGGATAGATTTCAACGCCTAAGGCTTCCGCGCGGGTGGCGAGCCAACGGCAAACATTGCCGAGCGAGACGATGTAATTGCCGTGATTCGACATGAGCTTGGGCATCAGGAAATTGGGCAAACGAATGCCGCCTGCTGGTCCAAGCATCAGGAAATGATCATCGGTGACTTCCGTCTTGATTGGCGCGTCCGCGTCTGAGCGCCAATCGGGCAGCAGGCGATCAAGGCCAATAGGATCGATTACCGCGCCAGAAAGGATATGGGCGCCGACTTCCGAGCCTTTTTCGACGACAACAACGGAGAGATCCGGATTTTTCTGCTTCAAACGGATGGCAGCGGATAGCCCTGCAGGGCCTGCACCCACGATTACCACATCGAATTCCATGCCCTCGCGTGGGGTCATGCGTGCCTCAGCCAGATCCATGAACAATCCTCTTTAGTGAATCGCGGGTTGAACGTTCTTCGCATCCTCTATCGCAAGACTTTTGCACACTCGCAACCTATCCCGACACAGTTGCGTCATAGGGCGACGAAAGACTGGAACTTTATCACCAAGCCCAATAGAGTTTAGCGATGAGCACGGGATTGAACGAAGAGCGAAAGATGGCGGCTGAGCTTTTGGCTTGGCATGTCGCTGCAGGCGTTGACGCCGCGCTGGATGATGTTCCGCATAATCGGTTTCAAGAGGCGGCGAATGACGCGCAGACGCCGCGGGACGCGCCAAAGCGGATGGCTTCGCGGTCTGAGCCTGCCGGAACTCATTCTAAACCACGCGAGACGGTTTCCTCTGTTGCGCTTGTTACACCGGGTCCGGCCAATGATTGGATACAAGAGGCACGCGCGCGTGCCGCTGCTGCCTCGAGTTTGGATGAATTGCGCACATCGTTGGCCAGTTTTGAAGGATGTCCGCTGAGCCGCACCGCCAAAAGCTGCATTTTGGCCAATGCTGCCTCCGAGAACAGCATCATGGTGATCGGCGATGCGCCGGAGGCCGATGATGACCGGAGCGGTGAGGCGTTTTCAGGTCGCCCGGGTGTATTGCTCGATGCGATGATGAAGGCGATCGGGCTTGAACGCGATAAGCTTGTTTTGACGACATCCATTCCGTGGCGTCCGCCGGGTAACCGCGCGGCGACGGTGCAAGAATTAGAGGTCTGCGCGCCTTTTCTTCTCAGGCAGATTGAATTGGTGAAGCCGCGTTTCATCTTGGCGCTTGGCGCACTTCCCGCGCAATTACTCGCAGGACGTAGTG
>DAIOVR010000135.1:0-6167 GCA_036758905.1 Beijerinckiaceae bacterium
GTGCTGGTGCCCATCTGCGTGGCTAGCAGGTGTATGTCGATACCGCGCTTGTAGGTCAGCGAGAAGGTGGCATAGGTGTGGCGCAGGCTGTAGAGCGTGCGGTTCTGACCGGTGCGCGGGTCTTTGAGCAGGCCGTACTGCTTGAGGAAGATGCGGAAGGTGCCTCTGAGGTTGTCTGTGGTCGTTCCATCTGACAGCGCGAACACAGGCAAGTCCAGCTTGGCGTCTAACAGCTCTCGGAAGGTCATGTCTTTTATGGCTGGGTTGCTGCCTACGCTTAGCGTCCAACTGTTTGATTGTTATCTAGTGACTATATTTTCCGCAGTATTTGCTTGATATGCATAATATTGCGGCGCACAATTTTTATGCAAGGCGATAAATTATTGATTTTGCTTACTAAAATTTCTGGCACATGCGTTGCTTTAGCTTTCCCGTTCGCAATTTTTCTCGAAGGGGAATTCAATGAAGAGACTCATTTCAAGCATGGCCGCGACGGCATTGGTCGCAGGCAGCCTGGTCGCGTCAATCGCGGCGAAAGCGGAAGACACGATTAAGATCGGCATTCTCCATTCGCTTTCAGGCACGATGGCGATTTCCGAAACGACACTTAAGGACACGATGCTCTATCTGATTGACGAGCAGAATAAAAAGGGCGGCGTACTTGGCAAAAAGCTTGAAGCGGTTGTAGTTGATCCTGCCTCTAACTGGCCTCTCTTTGCTGAAAAGGCACGCGAGCTTATTACTAAGGACAAGGTTGTTGCGACCTTTGGGTGCTGGACCTCCGTTTCGCGCAAATCTGTTCTTCCGGTGTTTGAAGAGTTGAACTCAATCCTCTTCTACCCCGTTCAATATGAGGGAGAAGAGTCCTCCAAGAACATCTTCTATACCGGTGCCGCTCCTAATCAGCAGGCCATTCCTGCGGTTGATTATCTGATGGAAAATGAAAAGGTGCAGCGTTGGGTACTTGCGGGCACTGACTATGTCTACCCGCGTACGACCAACAAGATCCTTGAGGCCTATTTGAAGGCTAAAGGCGTCAAAGCTGAAGATATCATGATCAATTACACGCCTTTCGGTCATTCTGACTGGCAGACGATTGTTGCCGATATCAAGAAGTTCGGTTCAGCCGGTAAAAAGACAGCTGTTGTCTCGACCATTAATGGTGACGCGAACGTTCCTTTCTATAAGGAACTCGGCAACCAAGGCATTAAAGCGACTGACATTCCTGTCGTTGCCTTTTCAGTTGGTGAAGAAGAACTTGCCGGCCTTGATACCAAGCCTCTCGTAGGCCATTTAGCCGCCTGGAACTATTTCGAATCGGTTGATACACCTGAGAATAAGGACTTCATTGCCAAGTGGCAGGCCTATACGAAGAACCCAAAGCGTACGACCAACGACCCGATGGAAGCACACGTTATTGGCTTCAATATGTGGGTGAAGGCCGTTGAAAAGGCCGGCAGCACCGATCCATCGAAGGTTATTGATGCCATGATCGGTGTTTCGGTTCCAAACCTCACGGGTGGTCTTTCAACCATGATGCCGAACCATCACATTACGAAGCCGGTGTTGATTGGTGAAATCAAGGCGGATGGTCAGTTCAACACCGTTTGGCAGACACCGGGCACAGTGGTTGCCAATGAGTGGTCGCCTTACCTTGAAGGTTCAAAGGACTTGATTGCGGATTGGCGTGCTCCACTCTCTTGCGGAAACTTCAATGTGAAGACCGGCAAGTGCGGCGGCAAGAGCTAATCTAAAGCATAGATAAGGATGGGTGGCTAAAGGGCCATCCATCCTCCCTCTTTACTATAAACCTTCCACAATTGTTGATCGGCTTTATCTCATGCTTCGCCGGCTTACCCTCATTCTTGGTCTTATGATGGGGCTCATTCACTTCGATGCGCCGCCTGCTCATGCAGACGATGCCGCCATCATTTTAAAGCGATTGGCTACCGATAATTATGGCGAAATTGAATCAGGCGTGACCGCACTTGCTGCGAGTGGTTTGTCTGTATCCGAGGCGGTACTAAACGCACTGGCCGACTCGAGGTTAAGCTATCGTCCATCGGATAAAGAGATCTTTTTCAAAGATGCTTCGGGTAAATGGATCGATGCTGCCACTAACGTCGTAGCCAATGAACAGCCCAGCGGGCTTAAACCTGTCAAAATGAATAACCGGGTTCGTCGCGCCCTTGATGCGGCCCTTGGATCAATGACACTGCTGTCGCCTGACCCGCAAAAGAGAATGGCCGCTGCCGACGCCGTCTTTAAATCTCGCGATGCCAATACGCTAGCTGCCCTTGATAACGTCATTGCAAAAGAATCCGATGCCGTGGTCAAACAACATTTTGAAGAAGCCCGAGCCGCTGTACTAATTTTAAAGTCCGACGCTTCCGAAGCGGACCGGGTGGGTGCCGCGGAAAAACTGGGCCAGCGCGGCGATCAAGATGCCTTGGCGCTTTTAAATTCGGTAACTGAGGCGAACGCCACTGCGAATATTGTTGCCGCAGCAAGCCTCTCCGCAAAAGGAATATCAAGACGCCTTGCCCTCCTATCGGCGGCCCAAAACGCTTGGTATGGGCTTTCGCTTGGCTCGGTCCTTCTTCTCGCCGCGATTGGATTGGCGATCACCTTCGGCGTCATGGGCATCATCAATATGGCGCATGGTGAAATGGTAATGCTCGGCGCTTACACAACATTTGTCGTGCAAGAGATTATCCGCACCAAAGCACCGGGGCTTTTTGACTGGTCTCTTCCGATAGCTATCCCGCTTGCCTTTTGTGTCTCGGCATTGGTGGGACTTCTGATCGAACGAACCATTATTCGCTATCTTTATGGCCGACCGCTTGAAACACTCCTCGCAACATGGGGTGTCAGCCTCATTCTCCAACAAGCCGTGCGTTCGGCCTTTGGTGCCAATAACCGTGAAGTGGGCGCCCCTTCTTATATGAGCGGCGTGTGGGATTTGAACGGGTTTCAAATAACCTATGGGCGGCTCTGGATAATTCTGTTCGGACTGGCCGTATTTGTCGCGCTTCTAGGTGTGATGAAAGGTACATCGCTCGGGCTTAAAATGCGTGCGGTGATCCAGAACCGCCGCATGGCCGCCGCGATGGGTATTCGCACTCCGCTTGTTGACGCGCTCACCTTCGCGCTTGGCTCCGGGGTAGCTGGAATTGCCGGCGTGGCGCTCTCGCAAATTGACAATGTCTCCCCCAATCTTGGGCAGTCTTATATTATTGATAGTTTCTTGGTCGTTGTATTCGGCGGTGTTGGAAATTTATGGGGTACGCTGCTCGGTGCCTTGAGCCTCGGACTTGCCAATAAATTTTTGGAGCCAATTGCCGGCGCGGTACTCGGAAAAATTATCTTGCTTGCCGTGATCATTCTCTTCATCCAGCGCCGTCCGCGCGGTCTCTTTGCGCTTAAGGGAAGGGCCGTGGAACAATGACAAGATTTTTCTTCCGTCATTTTGATCGAACAGCGATTGGTTTTGTTGCCACTCTTTTACTCATTGCGATTGTTGTTCCTTTCTTTAATCTCGCGGTACCGGAAAGCTCAGTTTTCCATATCCCGACTTATCTTGTTTCCCTTTGGGGCAAATATCTGGCCTATGCCTTACTCGCCTTGGCGCTTGACCTTGTGTGGGGCTATTGCGGCATTCTCTCGCTCGGCCACGGCGCTTTTTTTGCGCTAGGCGGCTATGCGATGGGCATGTATCTGATGCGGCAAATCGGAGCGCGCGGTGTTTACGCTGATCCGGTCTTGCCCGATTTCATGGTTTTTCTGAATTGGAAGGAATTACCAGTCACCTGGTATTTCTTTGACCATTTTGGATACGCTCTTTTAATGATTGTTCTGGTGCCGTCAGCAATTGCCTTCATCTTTGGCTGGTTTGCGTTCCGCTCACGCGTTACAGGCGTTTATCTTTCCATTATCACGCAATCTTTAACCTATGCGTTGCTCCTCGCTTTCTTCCGCAATGATATGGGCTTTGGCGGGAATAATGGCCTTACCGATTTCAAAGATATTTTAGGCTTTCCGGTTCAAGCGGCAAATACACGGGCGGCACTTTTTGCATTGACCGCTCTCTTTCTGGCGTTAGGCTTTTTACTAGCCCGGGCGATAGTCGCCTCGCGGTTTGGGCAGGTCTTGGCGTCTATTCGAGACGCTGAATCTCGTACCCGGTTCTTAGGCTATCGGGTCGAGCATTATAAAGTTATGGTGTTTGTGGTGTCCGCTGCAATGGCGGGAATTGCTGGCGCGCTTTATGTGCCGCAAGTAGGCATTATCAATCCATCCGAATTTTCACCGTCGAATTCGATCGAAGCCGTTATCTGGGTTGCGGTCGGCGGACGCGGAACATTGATAGGCGCCGCGATTGGTGCCGTGCTTGTAAACTTTGCCAAGACATGGCTCACCGGTACTTTCCCTGAATTATGGCTCTACGGGCTTGGTGCATTGTTTATTCTTGTCACGCTCTTCTTACCCAAAGGCATTGTAGGCAGTCTTTCTGCACGCGTTCAGCGCATAAAGGGAAGTGGGGCAGCATGAGCGTCGATCTCACTGATTCAATTCTCTATGTCGATGCTGTGAGTGTAAGCTTTGACGGCTTTAAGGCGCTCAACGACCTATCCTTTGTGGTGGGACGTGGTGAATTACGCGCCATCATCGGTCCCAACGGTGCGGGTAAAACGACGATGATGGATATCGTCACGGGTAAGACACGGCCCGATAAAGGCATGGTGGTTTTCGATGGATCCATTGATCTTACCACGCGCGATGAAAGCGCAATTGCTTCCCTAGGGATCGGGCGCAAATTTCAAAAGCCTACAGTATTCGAAGGGCAAACCGTCGAGGATAATCTTCTACTCGCCGTTGAAGGACCACGCTCGGCTTGGTCATCGCTCTTTGGCTGGCGGAGCCGTGTCAGTGTCGATCAAGTGCTTGAAGCCCTCTCGATCATTCGGCTGGGCGATTTGAAGCATAGGCTGGCGGGCAGCCTTTCGCATGGTCAAAAGCAATGGCTCGAAATCGGTATGCTGCTTGCGCAAAATCCGAAGCTGCTTTTGGTGGATGAGCCGGTGGCCGGTATGACCGATGCGGAGACGGAGGAAACCGCTAGACTGCTCACATCCATCGCTGGCGATCATGCCGTCGTCGTTGTTGAGCACGATATGAGCTTTGTGCGCGCGCTTCAGTGTAAGGTAACGTGTTTGCATGAAGGATCGGTGTTAGCCGAAGGCAGTATTGATGCGGTATCAGCCAATGACCGTGTCATTGACGTCTATTTGGGACGGTGAAGTATGATCCAGCTTGACGTACAATCGATTGATTTGTTCTACGGCGCAGCACAGGCACTCAGAGGCGTGTCGCTACAGGCGGAACGTGGCAAGGTAACCGCCGTTTTGGGCCGCAACGGTGTCGGCAAAACATCGCTGATGCGGGCGATCACCGGGCAGCAAGCCGTTAGCGCGGGTTCTATTCGGTTGGGTGATCAGCCGATTGAAACCAAACAATCCTTTGAACGCGCCCGCATGGGCATTGGCTTTGTACCTCAGGGCCGTGAGATATTTCCGCTTCTAACGGTGCGCGAGAACCTGGAAACGGGCTATGCTGCTCTCCCACGCAAGGAACACAGCGTGCCTGATCTCATATTTGACCTGTTTCCGGTTCTTGCCGATATGAAACAACGGCGCGGCGGTGACCTATCCGGTGGTCAGCAGCAGCAATTAGCAATTGCAAGGGCGCTGGTAATGCGCCCAAAACTGTTGATTCTTGATGAGCCAACGGAAGGCATTCAACCCTCCGTCATTAAGGACATCGGTCGCGCGATTTCCTTCCTGCGCGAACAGCAGACAATGGCGATTGTACTAGTCGAACAATATTTCGATTTCGCCCGGGAGCTTTGCGATAGTTATGTTGTGCTTGATCGTGGACAAGTCGTTTTGGCCGGGGACAAGGCGGCGATGGTCGAGGCCGATGTGCGAAAGCATCTTTCCGTCTAGGTTAGCAGTGCCTCAAATAATTTCTGCACCCTAAAACGTAGTAACATTGGTCGCATATTTAAAAAAAATCCATATTTTTCAATATATTACGAATTTTAGATTAGCTTTTTGAGATCTTAATCCAAAAGACGCTGTATAGACCGTAGCCTCCCTCCGCTACCA
>DAIOVR010000136.1:0-6161 GCA_036758905.1 Beijerinckiaceae bacterium
ATCGGAAGAACGCGCCACGGTGAACGCCTATGTGCGCATCATTGCGCGGTTTGCTGGCGATATCGCGATTACCTTCATGGCCTCGGGCGGCGTGACTCTGGCGGGCGGGATTTCGCCGCGCATTGCCTCGATGATCGATAAAGGCGCGTTCAGGCAGGCGTTTGAGGCCAAAGAGCCGGTCGACGGCCTGACTCGGCGCATTGCGACGCGGCTTTTGATGGAGCCGGACGCGGTACTTTACGGCATGGCGGCGATTGCCGGAGAGCCGGATCGCTATGCGATTGATTACAAAGCCCGCGCTTGGAAATAAAAGCGGGGGTTTAGGCGGCGGTGGCCGTTGGCGTCTGCGTCAGCAGGGCGAAAAGTGCCGATGCATCGTGCGACTTGCGTAATTTCTGGGCAATTGCCGGATCCCGCAGCGCACGGGCGACGCGCGACAGCGCTTTAAGATGATCCGCACCTGCACCTTCGGGCGCCAGAAGCAAGAAGACCAAATCGACCTGTTGGCCATCCAGCGCATCGAAATCGACGGGCTTTTCCAGCCGAGCAAAGATACCGATCAAACGGTCCAGTTTCGGCAATTTGCCGTGCGGAATCGCGATTCCGTGGCCGATTCCGGTCGATCCAAGGCGTTCACGCTGCAAAAGCGCCTCGAAAATATCACTTTCCAACAGGCCGGACTGCGCGGCTGCGAAGGCGGAAAGCTCTTGGAGGAGCTGCTTTTTCGAGACCGCTTTAACAGAAGCAAGAACGGATTGAGGCGTCAGAATGTCGGTCAAGGGCATTTAAGTCTTCTCTAAATAAAGTACCGTACCATCAGCAAAGCACGAACCGGGCCAACCCCTTCAAACGAGCTGCCCGTCCGGCTTGCCGTCTTAACGGTGGATGCTGACTTAGTTCTCAAGTGATGGCGGGTCAACCCATCCGATATTTCCATCCGTCCGCCGATAGACCACATTGATCCGATCCGTCGACGCATGGCGAAACAGGATAACCGGCGCCCCCGTCATATCGAGGTCAAGAACGGCATCGCTCACCGACATGGCTTTGATGTTCTTCTTGGTCTCGGCGATGACGACGGGGCTGAACTCGCCCTCATGGTCCTCGGCCCATTCTTCGCCGGGAGTTTCGATCACATAGGATGAGGCTTCCATCGGATGCGATGCGCCATTTTTCGCGGCGTGGTCTTTGAGCCTTTGCTTATAACGTCGCAATCGACTCTCGACCTTTTCAGCGGCCCGCTCGGCGCTGAAATAGGGCTCTTGTGCGGAGCCTACCGCATGCAAGGTAACGCCTGAAGAAAGATGCAACACGCAATCCGTCTCATAGCCCGAACCTTCCGGCCGGAGCGTGACGTGACCTGTAACAAGACCTGCATAAAATTTAGCGACTGACTCCTCGATCCGATGGGTAATTTGCAGGCGAAGTGCTTCGCCCAGATCGAGGTTTTTACCGGAAACGCGTAGTGGCATGTGACCCCCCGCTTGCCGTCCATGATGGAGCCTGATGAAGCTGGCTCCTACACTAGAGTTAGGGAGCGTTGGGGTTTGTGTCAATGGCACGCGATCGGGATACGTAAAACGACGATCGAACGTGATTAAAAGACTGGTAAATATAGAATTTTAAGCAATCGTGACGGGTGATTACCCAGCCTTGGCCTGTACCATGCCCTGCTTCTCGCGGCGGCGTTCGACGGAGGAGGGGATCTTTAAACTGTCGCGGTATTTGGCGACCGTTCGGCGCGCGATATCGATGCCGGAGGATTTGAGTTTTGTAACGATTGTATCGTCCGAGAGAATATCGTCTGGCGCTTCTTGATCGATCATTTGTTTGATGCGGAAACGGACCGCTTCGGCCGAATGCGATTCGCCGCCGCCTGACGCATTGATCGAGGCGGTGAAGAAATATTTCATCTCGAAAAGACCGCGCTCGGACGCGATATATTTATTCGATGTCACACGCGAAACGGTCGACTCATGCATGGAGATGGCGTCGGCTACGGTGCGGAGATTCAGGGGTCTTAAAAACTCGACGCCTTGGTCGAAAAACAGGTCTTGATGGCGGACGATTTCGCTGGCCACTTTGAGAATGGTTTTGGCGCGCTGCTCCAAGCTTTTGGTCAGCCAATTGGCGGTTTGCAACGCCTCGCTCACAAAGCTTTTTTCATCTTCGGTTTTGAGATTGCCGGAGATTTTAGCGGCATAGGTTTGGTTGACGAGCACGCGTGGCAGCGTGTCGGAATTAAGCTCGACAAGCCAAGTGCCATCGGGTGCTTTGCGCACATACACATCGGGGATAACGGGTTGGATCGTGCCGCCGCCAAAGCGCAAACCGGGCTTCGGGTCGAGCGATTTGATGTCGGACACCATTTCCAAGATGTCTTCGTCGTCCAGCCCCGTGAGTTTTCGCAGCGAAGGAAAATCGCGCCGCGCTAATAAATCGAGATTATCGAGCAAAGCCGCAATCGCCGGATCGTAGCGGTTGCGCTCAACGAGTTGGATGCGCAAGCAATCGGCAAGATCAGCCGCACCAACGCCCGATGGATCAAAGCGTTGAATGATCAAGAGTACCGATTGAACGCGCTCAAGGCTTACGCCCATGCGCTCGGCTACTTCATCGAGCGGATCGCGCAGATAGCCTGCTTCATCGATGAGGTCGATCAATGACGCGCCGATGAGGCGATCAACCGGATCAGTGGTGGCGACGTGTAATTGTTCGGTTAAATGATCATGCAAAGAGATTTCGGCAGCGACATAGGCTTCGAGGCTGTTTTCATCGCCATCAAAGCTTTGTCCGCCAACGCCGCTCCAGCTTGTGGCTGAAAGACCCATCGGCTCCATTTCTTGGCGCGCGGCAGGTGTGGGGGGCGGGGCATCATCTTGATAGACATTGTCGAGCGATACTTCGATGCGCGGGTCAATCTCGCCGCGCTCAGGCGTTAGCGCGCGGCCTTCCCAATCGCTGTCGGAGCCTAAGGCTGAATCCGGTGCGGGCGCTTCGGAGGCGGCAACCGGACCTGTATGTTCATCGGCGACGCGTTCGAGAAGCGGGTTCTTTTCGAGTTCGGCATCGACATATTCGTTGAGCTCAAGACCCGACAGCTGCAAAAGCTTGATGGCTTGCAGCAATTGTGGCGTCATCACCAGAGACTGGCTTTGCCGCAATTCCATCCGTTGCGAGAATTTAATCGACACGGTTTGGCTTTTAATCCCTACGCATTACTGTGCCCTATAACGGCACAGATTTTGCTTAACATCAGATTAATAAGCTTATTGTCTTGAAAAATCAAACATCTAATGCGTGTGCATCGAGATGATTACATCCTGAATTCATCACCAAGATAGACTCGGCGGACATCATCATTGGCGATGATGGCATCTGGTGTGCCTTCCATAAGCACTTGGCCGGAATGGATAATATAGGCGCGGTCGATCAAGCCGAGCGTCTCGCGGACATTGTGATCGGTGATCAAGACGCCGATATTTCGGGCTGTTAATTGACGTACAAGCGCGCGAATATCGCCGACCGCAATCGGATCGATACCCGCAAAAGGCTCGTCGAGCAGCATGAAAGACGGGCGGCTTGCGAGCGCGCGGGCGATTTCACAGCGCCGCCTTTCGCCGCCCGAGAGCGAGATCGACGGGCTTTTCCGGACGCGCGTGATGTCAAACTCTTCCAAAAGATGGTCAAGCTCGGCTTCGCGACGGTCGCGGTTGGGCTCCACGAGCTCAAGCACCGCGCGGATATTGTCTTCCACCGAGAGGCCCCGAAAAATCGAGGCTTCTTGCGGCAAATAGCCGATGCCGAGGCGCGCGCGGCGATACATCGGGAAGGGGGTTATGTCGTGACCATCCAGCGTGATCCGGCCTTTATCGACCGGAACAAGGCCCGTAATCATGTAAAAAATAGTGGTTTTGCCCGCGCCATTGGGGCCTAAGAGGCCAACGGCCTCGCCGCTGCGCACGGCTAGGGAAGCCTCGCGCACAACTTTGCGGCCGCGATAGGCCTTTTCCAGACCATGGGCGACAAGCCAGCCGGTTTGATCGGCAGGCGTCGAGGAGAGATGCGAGGCATTCACGGGTTCAGGGTCTCAATTTCTATTTGGTTGTTTTGGTAGGCGGAACGGGAGCCGCTGCCCCGCTTTTCGGTTTGTCGGACGGCACAAAGGTACTCGACACACGGCCCGTTGCGCCCGCATCAACATTAGCGACCCCGGTGCCGAGATTATAGACGAGTTTTTGGCCCTTGGTCACGTTTTGCCCTTTGCTGAGCGCGACATTGCCCGTGAGCGTCATAATATCCGTGGCACTTTCATAGACACCATGTTCGCCCGTTGCGACTTGCTCTTTATCGAGGATGACGACATTGCCCTCGGCCTCAACGCGGCGAACGGATGTGTCACCATCGGGCGTTCCGGTTGCGGGTTGAGCGGCGCCATCGGCGGGCTTATCATAAAAAATCACCATTTTCTGGGCTTTCATCACGGTCTCGCCCTGCGTGACTACGACATTGCCGGAGTAAATGGCGCGTTGTTCCTTATCGAATACTTCGAGCGCATCCGCTTCGATCGCGATGGGATCTTTCGAGTTTTTGGAGAGGCCGCCAGCTTTTTGCGGCGCATTATCCGCCAGGGCCACGAGCGTTAGCGCGCAATAGGCAAGGGTGGTTGCCAGTACCTTGATTTTCATTTTGAAACTCCCACCGTATTGCCATTTGTCGTGCCGTCGCCGGAACGACGGAATTTTGACCGGACATTACCGTTGAATTGAACGCGGTCGCCATTATCAAAGACGTTCATGGCGTTGGCGTCAATTGTTCCGCCCGCCATCTCCACGGTAACCGCCTCACGCGAAACGACGCGGTTGGTTTTAAAATCGATGGTGCCGGATTGCATCAGCACGGTATAGCGCGGGGTGCGGATATCGACATGGCCTTTGACGTTTAATACGTCTTTTTGGCTGTCATAGACCCCCGTATCGGCTTTGATTTTGGCCGCCGAGCGATCCGGCATGACAATATCGGAGGTTAAACCTTCCAAATTGACGATATAGGGCGTGCTGACGTCTTGAATGGCCTTATTGGCCAAGATGGTGAAGGGCAGATCGCCATCTTTGAAACCGCGCAAATTGGCGTGGTCCATCGTAATTTTGGAACCGTCAAGGTTTAACGAGCCTATATCGATATTGATCGGTAGCGGTTTGAACGGATCGATATAGACAAAAATCAACGTGCCGCCGAGGGCCACAAACGATACCAGCGGCAATGCGATGCGTAAAAAGCGAACAAATCTGGAATGCCGGAGCGCGCGGCGATAGGCGATGTGCCGTGCCGTGTCTGATCGGGTTTGGAACACACCGGCGATGGTCATCAATAAAAAGGCTCCGGTGGGCTCGTTGCTCAACGGAACCGATATAATACAGAAGCGGTCAGCTATGCGAGAAAATATCGACGTCAGGCCAGCCAGCAAGATCCAGTACCGCGCGATGCGGCAGGAAGTCGAAACAGGCTTGCGCTATGGCGGTGCGGTTTTCGCGGGCCAGATTGACATCAAGCTTGGCTTTGAGCTGGTGCAGATAGAGCACATCGGAGGCCGCATAAGTGCATTGTGCCTCGGTGAGATCCTTGGCGCCCCAATCGGAGGATTGTTGCTGTTTGGAGAGTTCGACACCGATGAGTTCGCGGGTCAAATCCTTCAACCCGTGCCGATCCGTGTAGGTGCGGGTGAGTTTGGAGGCGATTTTCGTGCAATAGACGGGCGTGGTGAGCACACCGAAGCGGTGCATCATCACGGCGATGTCAAATCGGCCGAAATGGAAGAGCTTGAGCACCTTCGGGTCGGCCAATAGGCGCTCGAGATTGGGTGCGCGCTTCTGATCGGCGGCGATTTGGACGAGATCGGCGGTACCATCGCCGCGCGAGAGCTGCACAAGGCAAAGGCGGTCCCGGTGCGGATTGAGGCCCAAAGTCTCGGTATCAATGGCGACAACGGTGCCAAGATTGTGATCGTCCGGCAAATCGCCGCGATGAAGCCGGATGGTCATGGGGTAGGGTGATCCTTAGATTTTATGAAGTATTTTATAGGACTGATTAGCCCTCCTACGCTCGCGTTTGGCGAGCTTCGAAGGGCAGCCTTCGCCCTATCGTGCTTGCTGACTTACTGG
>DAIOVR010000137.1:0-6104 GCA_036758905.1 Beijerinckiaceae bacterium
AGTAAGTAACCAAGCCAATGTCCAGTTCGCGTAAATTAAGTGATGAGGAAGTCGCAGCCCTTCTTGAGGGCGTTCAAGACGGCATTATCAATGTCGAAAGCGGCGTTGTTCCGGAAAAAGAATATAAAAAATATGTTCTAGGGGCAGACGACATTAGTCTGCTCGGCGACTTATATACGCTTCGACTGATCAATGAACGGTTTGGCCGACAAATTCGAAATGTGCTTTTGCCGATGCTCCGTTTTGCACCCCGCGTGGCCACTATGGCACCGCGGGTTATTCGATTTGACGAGCATTTAGCAAGTTTTGATCCCTTCTTGAGCATGACAACCCTGCGCGTTGACGCGTTAAAGGGGTCTATTCTGGTCACTATTCCAGCACGCCTGATCAGCATTCTGGTCAACAGCTTTTTCGGTGGCCGAGGCGACAGTAACGTTACCCGACAAACCGAATTTACGCCTACTGAAGACCGTATTATCCAAATCGTGATTGAAGGGGCAACCGGAACCCTGAACGAGGCTTGGAAAGAGGTTTATCCCGCTCAGTTCGAGTTTATGACGAGTGAAATGAACCCCGCCTTCCTGTCTTTCCTCGAAGGTACCGAACAGGTGGTGGTATGTTCCTTCGCCATCCAACTGCCTTTTGCTAAACAGGCTGTGATTGAAATCGTTTATCCCTTGCAAATGCTCAAGCAGATTGCCCCCCTCTTGCGCAGCAAAGTGCAGCGGGTTGGCGACAACCGCGATGAGAATTGGGCACGCCGCCTCAGAGATGCGGTGATGGATGTTACGCTTGAAATCGCCCCGCGTGTTGCCGAACCAACCGTCGATATGACGCAATTGCTCCGACTGAAGCCAGGTACCATCGTTTCAATCGACGCATTTGCCGACATACCAATCTATATCGATGGACAAGCCATTTATACCGCCAAAATGGGCGAAAAGGACGGCAAAATGGCCGTCTCTATCCTGTAATTTTACCAAGGGCCGAGCAATCAAATGTCTACAGAAAGCGCAATCGAGCAAGGCGAAATTCCACAGGCGTCCGCGCAAAATTTACGCCTTTTGGAAAATATCGAAGTAAAGCTCACGGTGGAAGTGGGCGGTACGCGTATTACCATTCGTGATCTTTTAAAGTTGAACGAAGGCTCCGTTGTCGAACTCGATCGGCTTGCTGGAGAGCATCTCGATATTTTGGTCAATGGCACGCTCTTGGCCAAAGGTGAAATCGTGCTGATCGGGGAAAGCTTAGGCATCAGATTTACGGAAATTATTTCGCCAGAGCAGCGATTGCGGAGTATCTAGTGTCTAATCTAACCTCGATCTTTTCGGCTTTAATCGTACTCGGCGGCCTTGCGGCCGCCGCCGTGTTCCTACGCACCTATCGCGATCGTCTGACCCGTCATTTTGGCCAGGGCCCGATCCAGATAAAAGGATCCGTACATTTGGGCGATGGCTCGAGGCTCGTTCTTGTTGATATCGATGGAACGCGTTTAGCCTGTGGCGTTGGCCGCAATGGTGTTGGCGCGATCGAGATCATCCCCCAAAGAAGCACGGAGATGGTCGAACAATGAAAAAATTTCATTCCTTCGGCTATGGCATTATTGCTTCAGTGGCCTTGGCATTTCTATCATCGCAGCCCTCCATGGCAGCTGATGGATCACTGTTTGATCTTCCGATTTTAAAGTTGGAAAATCTACCAGCCGGCGGACAATCGCTTTCTTTATCGCTGCAAACGCTGATTTTGATGTCAGCGCTCACCATTTTACCCTCGATGCTTTTGGTAACGACCAGCTTTACCCGTATCATCATTACGCTATCGATTTTACGCCAAGCGATGGGCACCCAACAGACCCCCCCCAATCAGGTGCTTGTGGGATTGGCCTTGTTCATGACGCTTTTCGTTATGACGCCAACAATTCGCGAAGTGAATGATGCAGCCTTTGCACCCTATTCGGCTGGCCAAATCTCAATCGAACAAGCAGGTATCCGCACCGGTGGCATCATGAAACAATTCATGATGCGGCAGACACGACAGGCGGATATTTTGATGGTGGCGGAACTGCGCGGCGATAAGGGTTATGAAAGCGCGGCAGACGTTCCATTCCTCGTTGCAGTACCCGCCTTTTTAATCAGCGAATTGCGCACGGCTTTCACCATTGGGTTTTTGCTGTATTTGCCTTTTCTCGTTATCGATATTGTTGTGGCCAGCATTCTAATGTCACTCGGCATGATGATGCTATCGCCGATGATGATTTCTCTGCCGATGAAGCTTCTGATGTTTGTTATTGTTGATGGCTGGTCTCTTACGCTCTCCTCGCTTGTCGAGAGCTTTACGCGGGGAGGATAAACCATGCCCTACGAACAATTCATCGCAATTGGCCGTGAGACCCTTTACAGCACTGTTTTAACGGTTCTTCCCGTCTTGATAGCTGCCCTTTTTGCCGGCTTGCTAATTGGCGTTTTGCAGGCCGCGACATCTATTAATGAAGCGACGCTCGCCTTTGTTCCCAAATTGCTGATCGTCGGAATTGTTTTGGCTCTATCGGCCCCCTTTATGATTTCGACGCTGACGAGCTATTTCCAAACGATTTTTATAGAAGTCAGCAAGGTGAACCGATGATTGTTTTAGACAGTCCGCACCTGCTTGACCAAGTTGTTATATTTATGCTGGTCTCCGTCCGCATCAGTGCGATGTTGATCACGGCACCTATGTTTTCGACATCTTCGGTGACAGTTCCTATCCGCGTTGTAATCGCTTTATCGATAGCCGTTTTGATGCTCGATTCGGTCTCGATTCCTAAAATCGACATCTTATCGCCCCAAGGCATGATGGCCGTGGTTAATGAAGCGATTATAGGAACCTCTATTGGCTTGATGTTTCAATTGGCTTTTGCTGCGATTTCATTGATGGGTGAACAAATCTCGACGGCATCCGGGCTTGGCTTTGCTTCAATGCTCGACCCCTATACGGGTTCGTCATCCCCTGTGATCACGCAATTCATGACGGTGATGATGTTGCTCACCTTCATGACCCTCGAAGGGCCTCATATTTTGCTGCAACAATTGGCCGCCAGTTTTCAGCCAATGCCGATTGGCAGCAGTATTTTTAGGCCCGAAGCCCTGCTCAATCTCATCAAATCGGCCGGTGTGATTTTTTCGGCCGCGCTGCTCATCAGTCTACCCGTTATCCTTGCACTTTTTCTCTTGACGTTGACCATAGGCATGCTGACCCGTGTGGCCCCGCAGCTGAACCTCTTTTCTGTCGGATTTCCAATCACCATTATCGGATCAATTTTATTGATTCTGATTGCCATTCCAAGCCTATCGAACAGTATGGCTAGTTTGCTGGTCGAAATCGCCAAGCAAACCCGCATTGTTCTTTTATCCGGATCGGGAGGGCATTAATGGCCGAAGATGGCGGACAAGAAAGGACAGAAGACCCTACAGGCAAACGGCTTGAACAGGCGCTTGAGGACGGTAATGTCCTTACCTCGAAAGATTTATTGCTGGCCGTGGTGATGTTGGGCGGTGCGCTTCAACTGAGCATTGGCGGCCATTATTATTTCACGACACTTTTAGGCGCTTTCCGGTCGGGTATTGATATCAGCGATACTTTGCAACGCGATGTTCCGCTTTTAAGTGTCGTTGGAACAAGGCTCTATGACATGTTGATCCCGCTAAGCCTGTTTTCCATACCACTCGTTATTTTATTGTTTATAGCCCAAATTGCTTTTGGTGGTTTTCATTTCGTGATTCAAAACATTGGCTTTAAGGCAAGCCGCATGTCGCCAATTAGTGGCCTTTCAAAAATTTTTGGAACGGGTGCTTTAATAGAACTCGGAAAGTCGATTGCAAAAATTGGAATTGTCGGTGCATTCGGCGTTTACTACCTAAACAGCCGCATAACAGAAATTATGGCGATTGGCGCACTCCCGTTTGAAGCAGCGATGACCCAAGCAGGATCTATTGTTGTATCGACGCTTCTAGTACTCGTCTTTGGTGCTGTTCTTATTGCCGCGATCGACGTGCTTATTCAATGGAACAAGCATAAAGCCAGCCTCATGATGACCAAACAAGAGGTCAAAGATGAAGCTAAAGAATCTGACGGTAATCCCGAGATCAAACAAAAGATCCGTCGAATGCAGCGCGAAGCGGCGGATCGCGGCTCGATTGCCAATATCTCGCAGGCTCAAGTTATCATTACAAACCCGACGCATTTTGCGATTGGATTGCGTTATGATTTCGAAAAGGGATCCGCTCCGAAGGTTGTTGTAAAGGGTACCGATCAGGTGGCCAAAACCATCCGTGAATTGGCGGCTGAAAAGAAATTGCCAGTCCTAGAATATCCGCTTCTCGCCCGCGCCCTTTATTTCACATCCGAGATTGGTAGCGAGATCCATGCGGAACTCTATCGCGCGGTAGCAACCGTTTTGAGTTTCGTATTCCATGCCGGTGCTGAAGGTGAAAAGCCCGAAATCGAAGTGCCGGAAGAATTACGCTTCGATGGCAATGGTCGCTCATTAGAGAAAAACAATGTCTAATCTCGCTCGCCAGCACCAACCCGTCTTTAAAACGCCCGCGACGTCCTGCCAAGGATGCCGTCACTTTTCGATCACCCATAATGCCGCACGGCCCTATGGCTGCAAAGCCTTCGGGCTGATGTCACGCCAACATCCTGCGAGAGATATTATGAACAATTCCGGCGAAGCCTGCCGGATGCGTTCGATGTCAACTTACGCGCCATTCGCCCTTCAAGGAGATTTATCATGAGCGCCCCAAAAAAGCCTGCTGCAGCGCCTGCTCCCGCACCGAGCGAACCAGAAGTTCATCATGAGGCAGAAGAGCATCACGAGGCTGAAGCGCCGAAGGCAGATGCATCATTAAGCAGCTTAAAGCCGGTTAAGGTTCAACCATCGATTGATGAATCGATTCAACTTGCATTGGCTTCCGCTGGTACGGCAGCCGATGCATCAAAGGAAATTCAACGCCTTAAGAAGCAGGTAAATGAGCTCGTTGCAGGTAATTCGCGCTCGAACAAAGTGCTGCTTGGAACAGGTGTTATCTTTCTCTTTATGGCTTCGATTGCACTGGGCGTTTCGGTTGCGTTCTATTTCAAGGCGATGAACCGGTTTGACTCGATTACCAATGTTAACCGTGACGCATTGATGGCGTTTGCAGAGGAGGTTAACGCCTTTACCGAAGCCGCGACACGCGTTGAACAAGCTGCAAATGCGACCGAAAAGCGTCTCGCTGCTTTATCCGAACAGCAGGAAGAAATTAAGGTAGCGCTACAAGGCGATCTAACGAACCAAAAGGCTATTGAAGCCAAACTTGCCGAGAATGGCGAGATCATTAATCAGATGCCGCCTGCTACCCGCAAGATTGTGGATGATTTGCTGGCTTCAAACAAATTAATCGTTGGACAGGTGGCGGACGCCATGCGCGAGCAAATTAAGGCGATGGAAGCGAATAATCCAAAAATGGATATTGCAAAGCAAATCGAAGACATTACCAAAAATCAGCAAGCGGCCGTTGCACGGGCTGCAGCTGTTGAGGCTCAAAAGAAAGCCACAGTGAGAAAGCCCACAGCGACAACCGACACGATGATCAAATATCCATAAGGCTGAGCATGCGTATGGAGACCTTCGATGGCAGTTAAGACAGAAGTATTTTCAGGCATGGCAGCCCGGGTGAAAGATATTCAAAAGGGAACGCCCGCCGAGCGAATGGGCCTCATCCCGGGTGACGTCATCTTGAAACTTGGCAAGCATGAGCCGATTGAAGCCGTCGAAATGCCGAGTGTTTTAGAGGATCTTTCGAGCTCGCATGAATGGATCGTTATCCAGCGCGACACGATTATCTTTCGCGTTTCACCTGCGGGTGGTGCTTTAGGTGCAATTTTAGAAGCCTATCCCCTTCCCGAGGAAATTACGCTCGAGACAGAGGGGCCTTGGATGCAATACCATGCCTGCATTCGACCCAATGATGCTTTGCTATTAATTCCCGACAGCATCTCGCCAATATGGTGGGCTGTTCCAGTGATTGCGTATGGCTATTTTCGCCTTTGGCAAATGATGGCGGCAACCTTGTTTTTATACGGCA
>DAIOVR010000138.1:0-6103 GCA_036758905.1 Beijerinckiaceae bacterium
CGTTTCATCTTGGCGCTTGGCGCACTTCCCGCGCAATTACTCGCAGGACGTAGTGAAAGCATGCTGAAACTGCGCGGGCAGTGGTTTGATCTTGAGAGCGGTGGGCAAAGTGTGAAAATGATGGCGACGCTACCGCCCGCCTATCTTTTGCGACAACCGATGCAAAAGCGCTTTGCTTGGCGTGATTTAAAAGCGTTTCGGGAGGTGATTGGCTAACTTCCTTCTCCCCTTGCGGGAGAAGGTGTCATGCTAAGCATGACGGATGAGGGGTAAGAGTGTCCGGATAACTTAGCGCGTGGTTTCCCTTCACCCGACCCACTTCGTGGGCCACCCTCTCCCGCAAGGAGAGAGGGGAAGGGTAAACTCAGTTAAATTCAGACCGCAAATTGGCGACATTCTTTGTCACCAAAGCTTCGCCAGCGGCACCTGTTAAGGTGCTGCGTAGAATGCTTTCGGATGCTTTCACGGCGGCATCGGCTGCAGCAGCGCGAACTTCGGCCATTGCGGAGGCTTCGGCCTGAGCGATGCGCTTTTCAGCCATCGCACGACGACGGGCCATGAAGCCTTCGAACTCGGCATCCACTTCGGCAGAGTAGCGAGCGGCATCGGCCTTAGCGCGCTCGATGATGGCTTCGACTTCCTTTTCAGCTGCCGAGAACTTTGCCTTATATTCAAGGAATACGCGTTGAGCTTCGTCGCGCAACGCTTTTGCTTCTTCTAATTCTTTACGAATGGCATTCGAACGATTGTCCAATGCACCGATGATCGTCGAGAACGCGCCGAAACGATATAAAACGCCGAGGAATACGACGAAAGCGATGGCAACCCAAACTTCAGCGTCCATGGTGGCCGTCTCCCTTAAGCGTTCGAGACATGGCTGACGGCAGCGGAAGCATCCGCAGCACTCGGCGCTTGGCCGGTCAGATGTTGAATAATAGCAATCGTCGATTCTGTTGCGATCTCACCGACATTCTGCATGGCTTTGGCTTTGTTGGCCGCAATCGTATGCTCTTCAGCATCGAGATTGGCGGTCAACTCAGCATCAAAAGCTTTGCGCTTGGCAATGATTTCGGCATTGAGCTTATCCCGTGTGCTTTGTCCGATTTCTTCGGCATGCGCATGGGCTTCGGCCAAGGCTTTTTCAAAGGCCGCGATTGCGTCTTCTGTTTCAGCACGCAGGCGTGCCGCTTCAGCAAGATCACTGTCATGGGCTGCTTTACGAGCGGCAAGAATGCCCTCGACGCGCGGCAAACCAACACGTGACATTAATACATAGAGGGCGCCAAAGATGATGGCCAGCCAAAGCAATTGGCTGCCGAAGGTCGATGGGTCAAAGGGAGGGAACACGCCGCTTGCGTGGCCACCTTCATGACCGACTTCGGTATTCGTCTGTTCTGTCGAAGCCATTATCTCTTCTCGCGCTTAATACCAATCAATAAGGGCCGAAGGGGCGGCTAAACCGCCCCAAAGGCAAAGACCTTACTTGATCACGAAGAGGAGCAAAATCGCGACGAGGAACGCGAAAATGCCAAGACCTTCGGCAAGAGCTGCACCGATAAAGGCGCGGCCGAACTGGCTGTCCGAAGCCGATGGGTTACGCAGCGCGCCCGACAAGAAGTTGCCGAAAATCACGCCGACGCCGATGGCTGCGATGCCCATGCCGATAGCCGCGAGACCAGCGCCGATATATTTTGCAGAGACGGGATCCATGGTGTGCTCCTATGAGATGATTGGATCAGTGGGATAGATAACCAGGCACTCGATTAGTGACCGGGATGGATCGCGTCGTTGAGATAGACGCAAGTGAGAATGGCGAAAACATAAGCCTGCAAGAAGGCCACGAGAAGCTCGAGCGCTGAAAGCGCGACCGTCATCGCAAAAGGCAAAGGCGATAAAATCACCGCCCATGTACCTGACGCCAAAAGCATTGCCACGAAGCCACCAAACACATTCAGCGTAATATGTCCGGCCAACATGTTAGCGAACAAACGAACCGAGAGGCTGATCGGGCGCGAGATGAACGAGATTACTTCGATCAAGACGAGCAAAGGCAACAGCACCGGCGATACGCCCGACGGCACGAAGAGACCTAAGAAATGCAGGCCGTTCTTATAGAAGCCATAGAGAATGACGGTGAGAATAACGATCGCAGCCAGTGCGAAGGTAACAATGATGTGGCTCGTGACCGAGAAGGTGAAAGGGATCAAGCCAATCAGATTGGCGATCAACACAAACATAAAGAGCGAGAAGACAAGAGGAAAGAAACGCATGCCTTCATGGCCTGCTGAGCCACGCACCGTGCTGGCCACAAACTCATAAGCCACTTCGCCCAGAGACTGAAGGCGACCGGGGACGAGGGCCTTAGGTGCCGTTCCGATAATCATAACAAACGTCGCGACCACCAAAATGGCGACCATATAAGCGGCCGAATTCGTGACGGTAAGGCCCCCAAGATGGAACATGGGTTCGATCACAAACTGGTGGATGGGGTCGATTGCCCCTTCGCTTTCAGCCGCCACGTTCTTCGCTCCTCGTCACATCAAATCAGACTGTCTGATTTGAAGAATTTCATTTCCGTTTCACAGACACGCTTGCCGATTTCATCATGTTCCAAAACCCGGCCGCAACGCCCAGTATCAGAAACACAATCAAAAACAAAGGCGACATACCCGACCATTGATCAAGTTGCCAACCGATAATTGCGCCAACCAGCACGCCAGACACCAATTCCGCTAACATGCGGAAGCCTTGGGCCATAGCTTTACCCGTTTCGCCACCGATTGCGGATTGCTCCGCGTCCCGTTTGACGTTTTCAGCCGATTCCAACCGCTTCTTCTCGATCGCGCCCGAAAGTCTTTCGAGCCGCTCGTGAAGATCCCGATCCTCACCGGTGCCGTGATCGACCTCTTTCATTTGACCACTTTCTGCGTACACGCACATGACACGCACAACGCCCGTTTACCCAAAAGAGGCAAACATGAATTTTGGTCAACCGAGCCGAGGTCAAGCCTGCCCTTTCAGGCGCGCGTAACATAGTTTTTGACCCTACCCCTGTCAAGGCGAGTTAGATATCATTTAAGCATCTGAATTGATTGATTTTTTGCTTTTTTAAGGGGTGCGATGGGACTTTTGTCTGAGCGGTCGTTCTGTCGGCAAATTTACAAGCAGATTCTTGACGAACCAATCTGGTTCACTTTAAATTAGAATGAACCAGATGAGAGGATGGCTTAAATGACGGCCTTTACTGTCCGCGTGCCGGACCAGACAGCGAATAATCTCGATAAGCTCGCTGAAAAAATGGACCGCTCTCGTGCCTATTTAGCGGCACAAGCGATCGAGGATTACGTCGCTCGTGAATCCTGGCAATTGGCTGAGATTGAAGCCGGTATCGCCGAGGTCGACAGGGGTGAGTTTGCGGAGCCGGCAGAAGTTGCGCGGATTATTGCCAAGTTTACGGCTCCTATTCGCTCCCTATGAGCAAGCGCACTATTCGTTGGAGCAAACGTGCCTTAAGGAGACTTGAGCAGATCGGCGCGGTAATTGCCGAAGATAATCCGTTGGCTGCCGCTCGTGTCGTTGCTCGGTTGTCGTTAGCCATTGAGGCGCTTGCTGACCATCCTGCCATAGGAAGAGTGGGCCGGATCGCAGGAACCCGCGAGCTCGTATTTGCCGATATACCTTATATCATTCCGTATCGCGTATCGGCGAATGATATCGTGGTATTGACCATCCTTCACGGTGCGCAAAAGCATCCGGACGTGATTTAGGTTAGGCTCAAGACGCCTGCAGCAGCTCTTCTGCTCCGCCCAAATCAACCGATACGAGCTGGCTGACGCCGCGTTCCGCCATCGTGACGCCGAAGAGGCGGTTCATGCGGGCCATGGTGATCGGGTTGTGGGTAATGACGATGAAGCGCGTCTCGGTGGTGCGGGCCATGTCGTTCAGCAGATCGCAATAGCGCTCGACATTGGCGTCATCGAGCGGGGCGTCAACTTCGTCCAGCACGCAAATTGGCGACGGATTGGTCAAAAATACCGCGAAAATCAGCGCAATCGCCGTCAAAGCCTGCTCGCCGCCTGAAAGCAGCGACATTGTGGACGGCTTTTTGCCAGGCGGATGGGCCAGAATTTCGAGGCCTGCTTCGAGCGGGTCTTCTGATTCGATGAGTTCAAGCCGCGCCGTGCCGCCGCCGAAGAGAGAGACGAAAAGCCGCTCGAAATGCGCTTTAACTTCCTCAAATGCCGTCAAAAGACGTTCGCGGCCTTCGCGGTTTAAGCTGCCAATGGCCGCGCGCAGGCGACGAATGGCTTCGACGAGCTCGTTTTGCTCGGTGGATAACGCGGTTTTGCGATCCTCGATCTCGGTCAATTCTTCGTCGGCACGAAGATTGACGGCCCCAAGCCGCTCGCGCTCGCCCTTTAATTGGTCGAGACGGCTGACGGTTGATTCGCGGCCTTCATCGGATTTTTCAAACGCATTGCCGATGCGAATGGCTAATTCTTCGGCGGTTTCTTCAAACCGCTCTTGGATCGATGCCAGCGACATATTGAGCGCTTCGCGGGCCGATTCGAGGCGTAATTCGCTCTTCACTTTGTTTTCGCGGGCGGCCATGAAGGTTGCGAGCGCTTCTTTGGCTTCGCGATCAGCGGCCGATTGCGCGGCTTCGGCTTCGGCTAACGCGTCGGCTTTGGCTTTGCGGGCAGATGTAGCCGTATCGATTTCTTGTGCGAGCGACCGACGGCGTTCGGCAAAGACTTCCGGCGCATCGACCAAGGAGGCGCGTTCGGCCTCGATTTCAGTGCGGCGCTTCGAGAATTCGTCGTTTTGAGCGGCAGCACGTGTTTTGCGATCGGCCCAACCGGCTTTTTCCCGGGTAATGGCGTGGCCGCGTTGGGTGCGGATGTCGATTTCACGGGCCAAGCTTTTAACCGAGGCCGCCGCTTCCGCCACAGACGTCCGCTGCGTTTGAGCCTCCGAGCGAGCGGCTTCCAAGGCAGCTTCAATGGCCTTTGAATCCGGTAACGCGTCTTTTTGGGCGACAGATTGGGCTAAACGGCCATCCGTTTCCGAAATTTCGCGCTCAAGGCGAGCTTTTGCATCTTCCAGAGCCGAACGCTTCGTCACTTGCTCGTTCTGGCGACGTTCGGCACTGGCCCGCTTGTCGCGCAGACTATCGACGCTTTGTCGTGCGATGCGGACGGCGGCGATGGCCTTATTTTCCGTTTCAACGGCGGCTTTCACTGCTTCGCTGGCTTCCTGATAGGCCAGTTGCAGCTCTTCCGCGTCAGCACGGGCCTTGGTTGCCTCGACTTCAAGGTCGCCTAAGCGGTTTTTCTCGGCGAGCCTTCGGGCGGCAGGTGTTGGCGCGTCGGCTTTGGCGGTAAAACCATCCCAACGCCACACATCGCCTTCTTGCGAGACAAGCACTTGCCCGGGCTTAAGCTCGGCGCGCAACCGCTCGCCATCGGCTTTCGAGACAAGACCGGTTTGACGCAGTCTACGGGTGAGCGCGTCGGGTGCCTTAACGCTGTCCCCAAGAGAGGTTGCGCCTTGCGGAAGGGCGGGATCGCCTGCACCCGCGCCCGGATTGGCCCAATGGGCGGGCGCTGCGGGATCAATCGAGGCTTCGAGATCATCACCAAGTGCGGCACCAAGGGCGGCTTCCACGCCTTTGGCGACGGTGAGATTGTCGAGAAGCGAGGGCCAGCTGTTATCATCTCCTGAGGAGAGGAGCTTGGTTAGGGTGCGAATTTCGGTTTCGAGTTGCTGGGCGCGCCGTTCGGCATCTTGCAAAGGCGAGCGCAAGGAGGCTTCGGTTTCGCGCGCAACGGCCAAAGTTTGACGCGATGCCTCGGCAGAGGTTTCAGCATTGGCGAGAGATGCGGCAGCCTCGTCATATTCCGCGGCGATCATGCGGATTTCGAGATCATTATCGATCGTTTCGCGAACCGCATCGAGATCTTGCGAGGTTTTGGCGAGATCGGCGCGGAGCCGCGTCAGGCGCTCGGTTTCCGAGCGGATCATCGCGTCGACCGAGGTTTGACGGGTCAATAGCTCGGTCATCTCGCTTTGGTCTTTAGCGAGTGCCGCCTCGGCCTCTTTC
>DAIOVR010000139.1:0-1596 GCA_036758905.1 Beijerinckiaceae bacterium
GCCACTTCTTCGGGTGGAACATCGACGGCTAGAAATTTCTTGATCGCCTCGATCGCGACGATTTCGAAAACATATTGTGGAGGCGTATTGTTCGCTGCCATCGCTTTACCCTGTACAACACACCTGACTTACTGCGCTTGTTCTTTACGAAACTTCTCTAACCACGCTGCAATGCGATCTTGAACCTTAGCAGCATCAGTCACAGCTATTTTCTTGCTCAAGAGATCTCGTTGCTTGTGTAAAATATCTTGCCCAACGGCTACCGACAATGATCCCCAATAATATTGTTCAATAATATTTTCAAATCCAAAATCGCTTGAATAGCTGCGGGATAGTGCCACAAGGTCAAGATTATTCCCGGCTTCGGCCGTTTTTTGCAGCCTTTGTCGCGCCCAATCGAGCGTTTTGGGCCAATTCGGAGTATCAACCGAGGGTAACATTAATTTACGGGCGGCAATTGCCTTTTCATGGCCTGAAAGCGCGGCGATCGTCGTCCAATGTAATGCTTCGAGATAATTTTGGCCTACTCCAACGCCGTGCCAATAGAAGAGCCCCAATCTGAACTCGCCTTCGGTATTCCCAGATTCCGCCAAGGCCTTGGTTAAGCCAACCGCCTCGTTGAAATGATTTTCACGAATAAGATTATCAATTTTCTGGAGCTGTTCGGCTGCAGGCGGTGCGGCATCAGATGCAGCACTTTTAAAGGTGGTGAGGCCATAAAGAACAATCGAGAAACATAAAAAGGCACTCAATCGCTTCATTACAAAGTACTTCCGAGCTAACAATACTGCGCACAAACCCTACAGGTGCTCCTTCATATAACGGATTGTTCAAGAAATACTTTATATTTTAGGCCGTTAAGCCGGAAGGTTCTTCTGAAGAAATGGAACCGCCGGCGACCAGGGGCGGCAAAATAGGCGAGGCCGTCGGTATATTTCCAATGGAGTTGGCCAAGAAGCGGGTCTATGATCGCGTATCGGATGGCTTATTCATACCATGGATTGGGACGAAGATGCTGAGACTGCCGTTGGTTTTTGTGACTTTTCTTCTTGCGCTGTATTCGGCAGGCGCCCAAGCGGAAGATCGCCGGAGCGTTGAGAAGTTGATCCAAGGTTGCCGATATGAGGCACTTCGACCGGCACCTGTGCAGGATAGCGAATGGAGCGAGGCCTTTCAATGCCGCGATGCGATCGCGGAATCGGTGAGAGTCGGGCCTATACAACCAAAAATGCTATCCTCGTGTGTCCCTGAAACCATATCACCGCATATTATTGCGAAAGCGGTGGTCGATTTTCTTGAACAACATCCGGAACGCTTCCGCGAGCGGTTCGACATCCGCTCGGCCGCAGCCCTTCATAGCGCTTGGCCGTGCCCTTAAGAACCGATTAGCCTCGCGCCTTATTCTCCAGCGAGATGAACCAAGGCGGCTTTAATTTCCGCGCTGGACTTAATGGCGATACGGGCTGCTTGCTCGGCCGTGACAAGATTTTGCCGCTCAAGCAGAACGAGCGCCGTGGTGAGTGGGCTGATTTGCGCGGCAACAGAAAGCGAGTCGGTTGCAGTCTCCGACTTTTCGTCCGTTCCGATGGCTTGACC
>DAIOVR010000139.1:1696-6064 GCA_036758905.1 Beijerinckiaceae bacterium
CATCTCCAAGGCCTGACGTGCGAGCTTCAAGACACGCAGCACACGCAAGACGCGCATGACCCGCAGCACTTTGGTGCCCCGCAAGGCATTGGTGTTAAAGAGCAACAAGAGCGAAGGCAGGATGGAAAGAAGATCAACCAAGCCCCAAAAGCTGAAAACAAATTTCAACCGACGCGGTGCGAAATATAAATTACCAATATATTCGACGATAAAGACGACAAGCGTAACTTTTTCTAATAGCGATAGATAGGAGCCATAATTTTGAGCGAAGTCGGTTAGCGTCTCAACGGCGATACCGATACAAGAAAGAAAAATGAAAAGAGCGATGAAATTCTGAAATCGGCGATAACCGATATAGGTAACATCGGTAAAAATACGCTCTAAGAAATACATGACGCCAGTACGCATTTTAACTTTCCTCACTCTACTACCATCAGTATTGAAGCGTAGGCTCGGTTTGTCAAATAAATGCCCATGAATATGGTTAATTTGGCCTCCGAAACGGTTCAATTGCGCGCGGTAAACGGCCAAAATGCTTTACGCTGTTTCACGAATATTTTTATTTCAGCAACCAACCTAATGATGGACCCGCGTGGCGACGGAAGGCTAGGTGACAATGCTCGTGGTGAAATATTTCCAACCGGGTCTACCCTTATTTCTGCCGAAATCACGCGAATTGTCGGCCTTTTCAGGCTGGCCAACTGTTTCGCTTCATTCCCGGAAGGATATCAAACATGGCTACTGGAACCGTAAAATGGTTCAATTCCACCAAGGGTTTTGGCTTCATCCAGCCCGATAATGGCGGGCCCGACGCTTTCGTTCACATCAGTGCCGTCGAGCGAGCCGGATTGCGCGACCTGCAAGAAGGCCAAAAGCTGACCTATGAGCTGATTGCCGATCGCAAAAGCGGAAAAATGTCGGCCGATAATTTGAAGGCTATCGGATAGACGGCCGAGAAAACGCACGAAAACCCTCTGACATAGGCCCCGCCTCGAATGTTCGAGGCGGGCGTTTTGCTTGGGTGTTGATGGGTCTTATCCGCCCCGCTATGCCCGCATAAAAAGCGCTTACTAATGACGCAACGTCATTTTCTTTCGCAATGCAATATGCTAGGCCGAGCGCGGTTGTGACACTGCTGAAAACTGCACTGCCATAACGGGTGCGTATTCCCCACGAGTTCACCATGGAGCGAGGGTAATGACCACCAGAAGTCACGCCGAACAACGGCATGAGCACGGTCGCAAGTCCAGCTATCTGACCCTGATGATCGGCTCGATCGGCGTCGTTTACGGCGATATTGGCACAAGCCCGCTCTATGCCTTCAAAGAATCGGCAAAGGCCGCAACTGGGCAACAGGGCATTCACCCGGACGATATTGTCGGCGTGGTATCCCTGATCATTTGGGCGCTGACCATCATTGTGACGCTGAAATATGTGGTCATCATGCTGCGCGCCGACAATAAAGGCGAAGGCGGTACCTTAAGCCTGATGGCGCTGGCGCAGAAGGCGCTTGGCCGCAAAGGAACGCTCATCCCCATTCTGGGCATTATCGGCGCGGCCCTCTTCTATGGCGATGCCGTGATCACGCCAGCAATCTCCGTACTCTCGGCGGTTGAAGGATTGAGCCTCGTCACACCCGCTTTCGACGCTTATGTGGTGGGCATCAGCCTTGTCATTCTCATCGGACTGTTTGTCGTGCAATCCAGCGGCACCGCCCGTGTTGGCGCCTTTTTCGGCCCTACCATGATCCTGTGGTTTGTGGTGTTAGGGCTTGGTGGCGTGATACAAATTTGGCTTCATCCGGAAATATTGCATGCCCTTAATCCGCTAAGTGGTCTGCACTTTTTACTGCATCACGGCATAGGTAGTTTTCTAACGCTCGGCTCCGTGTTTTTGGCAGTGACAGGGGCTGAGGCGCTTTACGCGGACCTCGGCCATTTCGGGCGTGGGCCTATCCGCACCGCTTGGCTTTATATTGCGTTCCCTTGCCTCGCGCTCAACTATCTTGGACAGGGTGCCTTGGTGATCGGGGCCCCTGAGACGCTCGAAAATCCGTTCTTTCTACTGTATCCGGATTGGGCGCTGGTGCCGATGGTAATCTTGGCAACGGTTGCTACGATTATCGCCAGCCAAGCAGTGATTACCGGAGCCTTTTCATTAACCCAACAAGCGGTGCAATTGGGGCTTCTCCCGCGCTTTGATATTCGGGCAACGTCCGAATTGGAGCGCGGTCAAATCTATATTCCCGGCATTAACTGGTTGCTATTAGGCGCCGTCCTCTTGCTCGTTCAGCTCTTTCGCTCATCAACCAGCCTTGCGGCCGCCTATGGGATTGCCGTTACCGGTACGATGGTCATTACCGTTATTCTTGCCTTTATCGTAGCATGGAAATTATGGCGCATGCCCATTTGGCTGGCGGCGGCCATGATCTTGCCCTTCCTGACGATCGACCTGCTTTTTCTATCCGCCAATTTGATGAAAATATTCGAAGGCGGATGGTTGCCGCTGCTTGTGGGCTTTAGCCTAATGGTGATCATGCTGACATGGCGTCGTGGCTCCGCCATTTTGTCAGAGCGGACACATCGGGATGAGGTTGAACTCAAAGGCTTTGTCGACATGCTTGAAAAACGGCCGCCCAATCGCGCATCGGGAACAGCGGTTTTTTTAACAGGTCACGCGGGCCGCGTACCGAGTGCCCTGCTCCATAATTTGAAGCACAACAAAGTCCTGCACGCTCAAAACGTTATCATGTCGATTGAAACGGCGGATGTGCCCTATGTTCCGGCGCAAGACCGCGCTGTGGTGGAACAGATTTCTGATACGTTTTATGTCGTGAAATTAAAATTCGGCTTTATGGACGAGCCTAATATTCCCAAAGCCATTCCAGCCCTGAAAAAGCTTGGTCTGAAATTTGACGTGATGCAGACATCGTTTTTCTTGTCACGCCGCATGCTAAAGCGCGCCGCTCATTCCGATATGCCTGGCTGGCAAGATCAATTGTTTATTTGGCTTGCCAGGCGCGCACATGACGCCTCGGCCTATTTCCACATTCCATCTGACCGTGCAGTCGAAGTAGGCACGCAAATTGGTGTATGAGCCACCTTATAGCGGCTCATATCCATTTTTACATTTCGAGATGACCACCAAGCTCGACCACATGGCCCGGAGGGATCCGGAAATAGTCGGTCGCTGTCATCATATTCCGGTGCAGCGCGATGAAGAGCTTGGTTGTAATCGTATCCCAGAAACTATGATGGCGTGAGGTTAAGGTCTCGCTGCCGACAAAGAACGATACTTCGGCAAGCTTGAAGCGGAATTCCTGAATACGAAGCTGCGCCAAGACGCGAAGAATTTTTGGCTCTTCAAAGAAGCCATAACGCAGTTTCACGACATGGAAATTGCCATCCAAATGCGTGATCTCGATCCGGTCTTTATCTGGAACGGTTGGTTCTGACACAAACTCGACCTTCATCAACAAGACCCGTTCATGCAGGATGCGGTTGTGCTTGAGATTGTGTAGCAACGCGATTGGGACGACATCCGTATGCGCCACCATGAAAATCGCCGTTCCAGGTACGCGGATCGGCGGCCGCGCCAAAATGCTTTTCAAGAAGGATTCAAGCGGCACGGCATCGCGCCAACGTGCTTTTAGCAAGCGGCTTCTGCCATTGATCCACACCGCCATGACGAAGAACAAGAACGCTGCGAGGCAGAGCGGGAACCAGCCACCATCTAGGAATTTGAGAAGGTTTGTGCCGAAGAACACAATATCGATGACCAAGAACACGCCAAATAACGGAAGGGCTAGTAGCGGCGACCATTTATTCCGCTTGATCATCACAATGCCGGCCAAGATGGTAACAACCGCCATGGTACCGGTAACGGCAATGCCATAGGCCGAGCCGAGATTGTCTGACGTGCGGAACGTAACGACCAACGCCTCAACAATCAGGAAGAGAATGACATTGACCTTACTGACATAAATTTGGCCCACTTCCTCAGCCGAAGTATGGCGAACGCGAATACGTGGAATATAGCCAAGTTGAACGGCCTGATTGGTGATGGAGAAGGCACCCGAAATCACAGCCTGCGAGGCGATGATCGTAGCGGCCGCCGAAAGAATAACCATTGGGAAAAGCGTCCATGATGGCGAAAGCAAATAGAACGGATTTTCAATGGTTGAGGCATCCCCTAACACGAGCGCGCCTTGGCCAAAATAATTCAAGACCAAGCTCGGGAACACAAACCAGAGCCATGTCCGGTTAATCGGATCACGACCAAAATGGCCCATATCGGCAAATAGAGCTTCGCCTCCGGTAACCGCCAAAACGACGGCGCCTAAAACACCGGTGGATAGCGCCGTATGGT
>DAIOVR010000140.1:0-6010 GCA_036758905.1 Beijerinckiaceae bacterium
CCGTCCTTGCGAGGAGCGCAGTGACGAAGCAATCCAGACCTTTTTTGTACCATCAACTGGGTTGCTTCACGTTCGTTCGCAATGACGGATTAAATGATCGAGGCCTCCTATGATCCTCTCCGCAACTCCTAAATGGTCAGCGCCTGCGCTTCGCCCTTATCTCCCAAAAGACCTTGCGATTTTGCTTCGCGTTGTGCGGGCGAGCATTGAGCAATTGGCGGCGGAAGATTATTCCGAGAACCAAATCAAAGCGTGGATCGAGGCCTTTGACGATGAACCTGCTTTTGCCAAGCGGCTTGAGAGCGGATTAACGCTTGTTGCAACGCTTGAAGGCTTGCCTGCAGGCTTTATTGCGCTGAAGGGCAAAGACCAGATTGATCTTTTATTTGTTGCCCCCGGCGTTGCGCGTCGCGGTGTCGCGACGACGCTGGTGGATGCGATTGAAAAGCTTGCGCAAGCGCGCGGTGTATCAGCGCTTCACGTCGAGGCGAGTGATTGCGCGGTGCCGCTTTTTTCTGTTCGTGGCTATGAGCCGCAACGGCGCAGCAGCGTGTCGCTGGGCGATGAGTGGCTTGCCAATACTTCTATGACAAAAACCCTTGGCGCATCTCCTGCGCCGCTTCACTGATAGGCCTTGACCATGACGGATCGCCTTTATCTTTTCGACACAACCTTGCGCGACGGCGCGCAAACGACGGGCGTTGATTTCTCGCTTGAGGATAAGATCCAGATTGCGACCATGCTCGATGCGTTGGGTATTGATTATGTCGAAGGCGGCTATCCCGGTGCCAATCCGATGGATACGGATTTTTTCTCGAAAAAGCGCACGAAGAAAGCGCGTTTCACGGCCTTCGGGATGACGAAGAAAATCGGTCGCTCGATATCGAATGATCCTGGCATTGCAGGCCTTTTGGCGTCTGAGAGCGACGCGATCTGTTTCGTCGGTAAAGCGTGGGATTATCAGGTGCGTGTAGCGCTTGAAGCAACGCTTGAGGATAATCTCGACTCCGTGCGCGAGAGCATTGCCGCTGTTGTGGCCGCAGGGCGCGAGACGATGCTCGATTGCGAGCATTTTTTCGATGGCTATAAGGCCAATCCCGATTATGCGTTGCAGGTAGCCAAAGCAGCCTATGAAGCAGGCGCACGGTGGGTTGTGTTATGCGATACCAATGGTGGAACACTTCCCCATGAAGTCGAACGCATTGTCGGGGAAGTCGCAAAGCACATTCCCGGTTCGCATCTTGGTATTCATGCCCATGATGATACGGGGCAGGCGGTTGCCAATTCTTTTGCAGCGGTCAGAGCAGGTGCACGGCAGATTCAAGGCACGTTAAATGGCTTGGGCGAACGGTGCGGCAATGCCAATCTTGCCACCATTATTCCGACGCTCAAATTGAAGCAGGAATTTTCAAAGGTTCTCTCTATCGGTGTCAGCGATGAGGCGTTGAAGACCTTGACCCAAATCTCCCGTGCTTTGGATGAAATTCTAAACCGTTCGCCTAATCGCCACGCTCCTTATGTGGGGGCTTCGGCCTTTGCGACGAAGGCGGGTATCCATGCTTCTGCGGTGATGAAAGATCCGCATACCTATGAGCATGTGGAGCCCGAAAGCGTCGGGAACAGACGCAAGGTTTTGGTGTCTGATCAAGCGGGGCGCTCGAATATTTTAGCAGAGCTCGAACGCCTCGGCATTGAGGTCAAAAAAGACGATCACCGCATTTCGCGCTTACTCGAAGAAGTCAAAGAACGTGAGGGCCTCGGCTATTCCTATGAAGGTGCCGATGCGAGTTTCTTTTTGTTGGCGCAGCGGATCTTGGGCGAAGTACCGGAATTTTTTCGAGTGCAGCGTTTCAGCGTGAATGTAGAACGCCGCTTCTCCGATGATGGACTTGCGGAGACGATTGCCGAAGCCTTTGTGAAGGTGGATGTGGATGGCGAAACGCTGATTTCGGCGGCCGAAGGCAATGGCCCGGTGAATGCGCTCGATCTCGCTTTGCGCAAAGACCTTGGCAAATATCAAACCCATATCAAAGGTCTGGAATTGGTGGATTATAAGGTTCGAATATTCCAAGGCGGATCGGATGCTGTGACACGCGTCTTGGTGGAAACTGCGGACGAGACAGGCGAGCGCTGGACGACCGTAGGCGTCAGCGGCAATATTATTGACGCGTCCTTCCAAGCCCTGATCGACTCGATCACGTATAAGCTCGTGCGGGTAGGAGCGGTGGTTTGATCTACCGCATCTTCAGCTCTTCCGAACGCCTTCTTTGATGAAGGTGCCAGAGCGTAATTCATTGACCGCTGTGATGAGTTCTTCGCGCGTGTTCATCACAATCGGGCCGTGCCATGCGACGGGTTCGCGGATCGGTGCGCCGGAGATGAGCAGGAAGCGTACGCCGTGTTCGCCGGCTTGCACCACCACTTCATCGCCTTTGTCGAACACAACAAGCGTACGATTACCGCTCATGTCACGGATGTGGATTTCTTCGCCTTCGATCTCTTTTTCAACCAATATACCGAACGGCTTTGATGCATCGCGGAAACTGGCTGAGCCTTCAAAAATATAGGCGAATGCCGAGCGATAGGTATCAACCGGAAACACTTTGCGTTTGCCCGGTGGCACATAAATATCGAGATATTGCGGATCGGCTGCGATGCCATCGACAGGACCCGTCTTGCCCCAGAAGGAACCGACGACAACGCGCACGCGGGTGCCGTCATCTTCGAAAATTTCCGGTATGTCTTTCGAGCCGACATCTTGATAGCGCGGCGTCGTCATTTTGAGGTTCGAGGGCAGGTTGGCCCAGAGCTGGAAGCCATGCATACGGCCCTTCGCGTCGCCTTTGGGCATTTCCTGATGCATGATGCCGGAACCGGCCGTCATCCATTGCACATCGCCCGCGCCCAATGTGCCATGATTGCCAAGGCTGTCGCCATGCTCAACTGTACCTGCAAGCACATAGGTGATCGTCTCAATGCCGCGATGCGGATGCCACGGGAAACCTTTGAGATAGTTTTCCGGCCTGTCATTGCGGAAGTCATCCATCATGAGAAAAGGGTCGGTCAGGCTTGGGTCACCGAAACCGAATACGCGTTGCAGGCTAACGCCAGCCCCTTCCATATGCGGGGTTGTGCCGGAGATGTGACGAACGGGACGGATGGACATGATGGATCCTGTTGAAAACGGTGCCGTATGATGGGTAAGAAATAGGAGGGAAAGTGTTGGGCTTAAAGGCCCATTTGTGCAAACGCTCGCTTGCAGGGCGAGTGGATCCTAATAAAATTGGGCCTCGCAGATTACAATTTTTCAACGACCGCAAGATTTTCTGTGTCAGGCTTAGCTTGGCGGGCGGCGGCCATTAGCATGGGTACGATATCGTCAACCTGCTCAGCCACCAGATAATTGACGTGAAACCCGTCGCGAATAAAACGCGTTTCCCGCATATGATCGAACAGGGACAAAAGCGGCTTCCAGAAGCCGTTAATGTCGGCGATCAAAATCGGTTTGGTGTGACGGCCAAGTTGAGCCCATGTTAATTGCTCGACCAATTCCTCAAGCGTGCCAACGCCGCCGGGCAGGGCGACGAAGGCATCGGCCTTTTCAAACATTAATTGTTTGCGCGTGTGCATATCGGGCACGACGATCATTTCGTCGGCGTCCTTCAGCATCACTTCACGGTCTTTAAGAAAATCGGGAATGATGCCCGTTACCAAGCCGCCGTGATCGATAACCGAGCGGGCAACCCTTCCCATCAAGCCGGTATTGCCACCGCCATAAACGAGGCGAATACCCGCTTTCGCCATCGTCTTACCGAGAAGAAAGGCTGACTGTTCAAAGGCAGGGTCCGATCCGTTGCCGGAGCCGCAATAGACGCAAATTGATTTGATGATGTTCATAAAAGTTTTTTCGCACTGCAATAGAGATAGCGTCAAGGGTGTTGGGTCGAGGGATATAGCGATTCTCGTCGATTCGTGGTTGAGTATGGAAAATAGGCTTTTAGGGTGGGGACAGATTTCATGAGAAAGTGGCTCTTGCTTGGTATCGCGGCTGTGCTGCTGATTGGAATTGCCGCCTATTTGAATGTTCCCTCAAAAATGAATTCGGATGCCCAGAAGCCTATTGCTGCGGCTGCGCCTTCTGCACCTGTAGCGGCGTCCGCACCGGCCTCAGCCCCAGCTCCGGCCCCTGAACAGCCTGCGGCCAAAGCACCTTCTCTCACGCCACCGAGCTTTGATATTGTTCGGGTGGAGCCAACGGGTGAAATGGTGATTGGCGGCAGGGGCGAACCTGGCGCTGAAATGACCCTGCTCAGCGATGGCAAGCCGTTTGATGGAGCAAAAGTTGGCTCGAACGGTCAGTTTGCGATGGTGCCGAAGCCGCTCTCACCCGGCCCTCATAATTTGACACTCTCGATGAAGATGGCGGATGGTCAAACCGTGCTTTCAACGCAAAATGTCGCGGTTGATGTGCCTGAGACAAAAAAGGCCCCGTTGCTGGTTGCCAAGACAGAGGCTGGAAAGCCCACGCAAATTTTAACGCAAACGACGCCTGAAGCATCAGCTCAAGGAACAGCCACCAAATCGGCTGGTGCTAGCTCTTCTGGTGTTGCTGCGTCTGACGCCTCAACCAAAACGCCGGAAGCCTTAGCGGGCCGTGCCATCGTTGCCATTACCGTTGTCGAGGCGGAGGATACGGGAACGCTTTATGCGGCAGGTAAGGCTGCTGCAGGTGCGACAGTTCGTCTCTATCTCAATGATACCTATCTCGCGACAGCCGATGTTGGTCCGGATGCCGCTTGGTCGCTTAAAATCGCCAAGGGTGTTGTGCCAGGGCAATACAAAGTCCGTGTTGATGACGTGGATTCGACCACCGGCAAAGTGTTGTCGCGTGCGGAAGTGAATTTTGATTTTGCAGCTAAAATTGCACAAACGGCCGTTGCGCAAGCGTCCGAGGCTCCGGCTACTTCACCGGTTGCGGATGCGGTGCCAAAAGCATCGGCGGCAATTGTGGTTGATTCGATCGAGACGGCCACGGTGTCTCGCGGCGATAGCCTATGGCGGATCAGCCGGAAGACCTATGGCTCCGGCTATCGCTATACCGTGATCCATCAGGCCAATCAGGAGCAGATTCGCGACCCTGACTTGATTTATCCGGGTCAAATCTTCGTGCTTCCGAAATTAAATTAGTAAATTTGCACCTCCGCACGGAAAATTCTTCTCGTGCGGGTTGAACCTTTCGTCCGATTGACGCATCTCTCCCATAGGATCGGCGGATCATTTGGTGATCTTGTCCGGCAAAGTGCGTTTTCCGCGTGATCAGGATATTTAATGGCTCGTTCCATGTCTCGGGGTCGTTCGACCCCACCCGCTACCTCTTCGCGATCCGACTCCTCCATGTGGCGGACCATTCGTGGATTTTGGCCTTATCTGTGGCCGGAAGACCGCGCAGATTTGCGGATGCGCATTATCTGGGCGACGTTGCTGCTGGTTCTCGCCAAGCTTGTGACGATTGCGGTGCCCTATACGTTTAAATGGGCAACGGATGCTTTGGCGCCGTCGCTGATCTCTGGTGCCTCGGATTGGTGGTTGATCAGTATTCCAGTCGCTTTGACGGTCATGTACGGGTTTACGCGCGCTTTGATGGCGCTGCTGACCCAAGTCCGCGATGCGCTGTTCGCCGCTGTTGCCATGCATTCGGTTCGCCGCTTGGCCAATGAAACTTTCGAGCACATGCATCGTTTGTCCCTGCGCTTCCATTTGGAGCGGAAGACGGGTGGTTTGACGCGCGTGTTGGAGCGCGGGCGGGCGGGTATTGAATCCATCGTGCGTATGACGATGCTGACACTGTTCCCGACCATCATCGAGTTTGTGATGATTTTGGCGGTGCTGCTTTACGAATTCGATTGGCGCTACGCGATCATCACGGTGCTGATGATTGTTGCCTATATGTATTTTACGACCAAGGCGACGGAATGGCGTATCAATATTCGTCGTTCCATGAATGAGAGCG
>DAIOVR010000141.1:0-5947 GCA_036758905.1 Beijerinckiaceae bacterium
CGGCGGGTCTCTAATTCAGCCTTAATGTGTGATGAATATGATTTCGATGTGTGTTTCAGCCAAACATATTTGAGAGCCAACTTGCTTACAGTCTGGCGCGCTATGCCATACGTCTTAGCTATATCTATAAGCGGTACACCCTTTTCGTAACTCAGCTTAATTCGCCGAAGAATATTAGCATCAATTTTTCTCATCCTACCCCCCTTGATTTATGAGGGCATCATTTAAAAAGATTAGATTAAATTTAGGAACAAAAAAGAAACTCCAGCCTTTCGGAAGGAGTTTCTGCGTCGACGCAATACCAAAATGACGCAACGTCAATATAAAATTGAAAATCACGACAAATCAAGCAAAATTATCTGAAATCTTTGTCGCTAGATCTGTAGCTATAAGATCGGCCTATCAGGGATATTTCGAATCCCAAATTATTATTCGGCTAAACTTTAGAATAAATCTGTTCTTAAATCGCTGCGTTTAAAGGCGTCTGTAATTCAAAATCGCCGTGAATTTTATGATAATTCATCTTAATAGCGGCGCTAATTGCTTGAATTCTGGCGTACCTGACCGTTCAAGCCATTCGAAAAAAACCATTTCAGCAGATACCATCGTAACACCAGCCGCCTTCAAGCGACGACGCGCTGCTTCACTGTCCGATAGTGCCCTACTTGAAACCGCATCGCCCACAACAAACACATCATAGCCATGACCATGCGCATCAAGCGCGGTTTGCAACACGCACACATGCGCTTCCATTCCGACCACAACAAGCTGGCGACGATCGGTAAAGGAGGCCAGATGCGCCGCAATCGCCTCATCGCGCAAACATGAAAACGATGTTTTGGCAAAGACCGGTGATGCATTGCCACAATGCGCCCGCAACTCCGGCTCCGTTGGTCCCAAGCCTTTCGGATATTGCTCAGTTAACGTGATTGGCACCTGCAATACGCGCGCCGCTTCAACCAAAAACCGCGTCCGCTCGATCATGCCGTATACGGCATGAATCGTCGGCAGCAATTTTTCCTGAATATCAATGATCAGAAGCTGCGATGTGTTCCGGTTCATCAAAGGCTGCGGCGAGGGCGTCATCGCAATGACCCTTATGCTTCATCGGGAATAAAGTGCAACACCGTCGCATTGATGCAATAGCGCAACCCCGTTGGTCGCGGCCCGTCGGGAAACACATGACCGAGATGCGCATCGCACACCGCACACAAGACTTCGACGCGGCGCATCCCCAACGTCAAATCTTCGTTCTCGATGATCAAGCGCCGATCTACCGGTTGAAAAAAGCTCGGCCAACCTGTGCCTGATTCAAACTTGGTTTGCGACGTGAATAAATCCGTCTCGCAACACACACATTGATACCGGCCCTTACGCTTTTCATCCCAACCCGGCCCTGTACATGCCCGCTCGGTGCCGTGTTCGCGCGCGATGCGATATTGCTCGGGCGTCAAGCGCGCACGCCATTCCGCCTCACTCAAAACTAATTTGGTCGGATAGGATGCATCATTCATGGGATTTTGTCCTGCGTTGTCGGCTTATGCTGTGTTTTTGAATAGCAGAATTCAGCTTGAAAATATAGCTCATCGCCAGTTTGATAAAATGTGTTCATTCCCTCCAACATCAAAAGATACGTCGTGCGAGACAAAGCCGATTAAGCTCTTTGAGATAGTTGATCTTTATTTATTATTAAGATATACTTTAAAAATCCATTTTAATGCATATTGTCTGCTCCCATGTACTTATCTTGATAGTCTAAAATGTGGTCTAATCCATCGTTTATTCGAATAAATTAAGAAACATTACGACAGTAAGCCCATCAAAGCTTGAAGTATTAAACTTTCCGGCAACCCTTTAAATGGACCATGGATGAATGAGTGATCAAACATCTTCGACAATGATAATCGAGCTTACGATCGATATTGTGTCGGCCTATGTCAGCAACAATGCTGTCGCGGCTACCGACCTGCCAAATTTAATCCATCAGGTTCATCATGCTTTGACGCATTTCAAATCTGCCGATGCGGCACGAGAGATGCAGGAACCACAAAAGCCGGCCATTACCGTCAAAAAATCGATCACACCCGATTATTTGATCTGTTTGGAAGACGGTAAAAAGTTCAAATCCCTGAAGCGGCATCTTCGCTCGCAATATGGCATGTCGCCTGACGACTACCGTGAAAAATGGGGACTTTCGGCCGATTACCCCATGGTTGCACCCAATTATGCCACCTCGCGTTCCGCTATGGCCAAAGAAATGGGCCTGGGCCGACGCCGCCGAATGGCGCTCAAATAACGCCATCACCGAAGAAATCAACGAGAGGCAAGGTGTTTGCCTCTTTTTCTTCGCGCCTTCGTCGGTTTGACGCATTGTTGTTTTAATGGAAACTGCCTAAATAGCTTCCATCCGGAAGGGCTTCGGCCTAACCGTCTTATCCGACCGATGAACAGAACACAGGGAGACCGCCATGTTCAGCCTTCCCGAACTACCTTACGCCTATGACGCCCTTCAACCCTATATGTCGAAGGAAACGCTGGAATATCACCACGACAAGCATCACCTTGCTTACGTGAACAACGGCAATAATTTGGTCAAGGGCACCGAATTCGAGGGCAAGTCGCTCGAAGAAATCGTGATCGGCTCCCATGGCAAAAATGCGCCCCTCTTCAACAATGCGGGCCAGCATTACAACCACATCCATTTTTGGCATTGGATGAAGCCAAATGGCGGTGGCGCTATTCCTGGCAAGATCGAAAAGGCGATTGTCTCGGACATCGGCTCGGTCGACAAGTTCAAGGAAGATTTCATCGCCGCCGGCACGACGCAGTTCGGCTCCGGCTGGGCATGGCTCGCGGTGAAGGACGGCAAGTTGATCGTCGCCAAGACGCCAAATGGTGAGAGCCCGCTCGTCTCGGGTGCCAAGCCGATCCTCGGTGTCGACGTTTGGGAGCACTCTTACTACATCGATTATCGTAATCGCCGCCCTGACTATCTCAAGGCGTTTGTTGATCACCTGATCAACTGGGATTATGTGCTCGAAATGTATGAAGCAGCGACCAAGTAATCGCTTTTCAACAGGAATAAAAAAAGGGGCCTTCTGGCCCCTTTTTCATGTCCCGTTTCTAGAAAACTCAATATACCTCGCGCAACATAGCGAGATAATCGGCTTCTGTCGCAGGTCTCGCATTCGTCGCATGGGTATGATCGAGCATCGCGGCTTTGGCTATTGTTTCCAAAAGCGATTCTGGCACGCCGATTTCTTTCAAAGTGGTAGGCAGCCCAAGCCTTTTACTGAAATTCGCCATGAAATCTGCGAAATCATCTTTCGCACCGATCCCGACCGCCCGTTTTAATCTTGGATAGGTCGATTGCCCCCCAACCGCCTCATTAAACCGGAGCACGGGCGGCAAAAGGATCGCGTTAAGCGTTCCATGGTGCAACCGTAATTCCCTATATCCGCCAAGGGGATGCGAGAGGGCATGCACAGCGCCAAGCCCCTTTTGGAAGGCCAGCGCCCCCTCCATCGCGGCGATCATCATCTCCCGCCGGGCGGATAAATCATGAGGATTTTCAACGACTTGCGGCAAAGCGAGGATTGCCCGCTCCAATCCGTCAATGGCAATCGCGGCCGCCACAGGATTATCAACAGGCGAAATAAATGTTTCAATACAATGGCTTATGGCATCCATGCCGGTGGCAGCGGTCAGCATCGGCGGAAGCCCAAGGGTCAATTCCGGGTCACAAATCGCCCGTTTCGGGATCAAAAACGGGGATAAAAGCCCCAATTTCCGCCCATCCTTGAAACTAATAATAGCTCCCCGCCCAACCTCACTCCCCGTCCCCGCCGTCGTCGGAATCGCCAAAACTGGGGCTGTTTTGGTCGTAATCTTGGCCATTCCGCCGTGAATGACCGCGAAATCAGCCAGATTGCCATCGTGACTGGCCAATACCGCAACGGCCTTGGCCAAATCCATGGCCGAGCCCCCGCCCAAAGCAATCATTCCGTCGCATTTTTCCGCCCGATAGGTGGAAAGCGCTTCATATGCCGCCTCTTCGGTCGGATTTGCGGGCGTTTCATCAAAAATCGGCGTCTTTTGATCAATTCCGCCATCTTTAAGGACCATCTCCAACAGGCCCGCCGCTACAATCCCGCGATCGGTAATCACAAGAGGGCGTTCAATACCCGCAGCCTTCAAATCCTCCGCCAAAAAGCGCCGAGCACCTGAATCCAATCGAATTGTGGTCAAATAGGATATCAAAGCCACGTTAAACCTCCCATTTTCGACGTTTTGGACGCATTTTGCTCTCCAGCCCCGCCGACATTCAACCCCGATGTGATATCATTCGCATCCCCATGACAAGTCTTTGAAAGCGCATTCAGAAAAGATTGTCAGCGGCCCATATTTGGTTTAATGACCCCCACGCGTCACATCGACACCCTTGGAGGCGTTGACGCACCAACCGGCCGTCGGATCGGCTCGATCCAGGCGGCTTCTTTTTTGAAGGAATATCACATGTCCAATGCTGCAAAGCAGATTGATGCGACGGTCCGCGCGTCGAACGGCAAGGGGGCCGCTCGTGCAGTTCGTCGTGAAGGCCGCGTTCCGGCCGTTATTTATGGCGGTGGCGCTGAGCCAACCTCCATTTCACTCGATTTCAACGCGACCAAGAAGTTGATCTTCGCTGGCCACTTCCTCACGACCGTGTTCGAGGTCAATGTGGACGGCAAGAAAATCCGTGTCATTCCACGCGATTATCAACTCGACCCTATTCGCGACCAACCGCTTCACGTTGACTTCCTCCGCTTAACGGCTGGCCAGAAGATCAAGGTTGAAGTTCCTGTTCACGTCATCAATCAGGCTGCTTCGCCGGGCATTAAGCGCGGTGGCGCGATCAATCTCGTACAGCATTCGATTGAAATGATGGTTCCACCTGACGCGATCCCAGGCGGTGTAGATATCGATCTAACTGGCGTCGAAATTGGTAAATCGATTCACGCGTCGATGATCAAATTGCCTGAAAACTGCACGGCCGTTGATAAGTCGGATTTCACGATTCTCACGATCGTAGCAACCGGCAGCATGAAAGATGAGCCAGCCGCCGATGCTGCAGCACCGGCAGCAGCGGCTAAGGCAGCGCCGGCAAAGAAGTAACCAGCTGCTAGCCGCATCAATTAGGCGCGCCGCGGGTATCTCGCGGCGCGTTTTTTATGATCACTATCAACGCATGAGAAAAATTGCCCATGCTCCTCTTTGTCGGCCTCGGTAATCCTGGCTCACGCTATGTCGGCAACCGCCACAATATCGGCTTTATGGCGGTCGAGGAAATCGCGCGCCTTTATAAAGCTCCGCCATGGCGTCGACGGTTCCAGGGAGCAGTGACCGAGGCAAACATTGGCTTAGAGAAAGTATTGTTCCTGTTACCAGAGACCTTCATGAATGAGTCCGGCCGTGCAGTTCAAGAAGCCATGCAATTTTATAAAATTGCGCTCAAAGACGTTGTCGTCTTCCACGACGAGCTCGATTTACCGCCGGCAAAAATGCGGGTGAAGCTTGGCGGCGGCAATGCCGGGCATAATGGCTTGCGTTCAATTACGGCTCAATGTGGCAATGAGTATCGCCGCGTTCGATTGGGTATCGGCCATCCGGGTCATAAAGATGCCGTGCATGGCTTCGTGCTAAGCGATTTTTCCAAAAGCGACCGCGAATGGGTTGCAGACGTTTGCCGGGCAGTTGCGGAACAGGCACAACTCCTCGTTTCCGGCCAAGATGCTACGTTCCAGAGTAAAGTGCATCTTTCAATGGATGCCCAAGGATGGGGCGAGGAAAAGGAACAATAGTCGAGCGCCTTGCCTTTTACCTCATTTCCCGACACAACCACGCACAATCATTCCATTAAACGGACATCAATCACCATGGGTTTCAAATGCGGTATCGTCGGACTGCC
>DAIOVR010000142.1:0-3001 GCA_036758905.1 Beijerinckiaceae bacterium
CCGGTAACCGCCAAAACGACGGCGCCTAAAACACCGGTGGATAGCGCCGTATGGTTGATCAGAAAGCTCAAGCCATAGCGGGGGTCGAGGGCAAAGAAAATCGTTGGATTATGGATAATGGAAAGCGTACCCGTAACCGCAATCGTGGCGAACCACACAACCATTACGGGGCCAAACAGCTTTCCAACCACCGCCGTACCGTAGCGTTCAATCATGAACAATCCGGCGATCAACACCAAGGTAACCGGGACGCTGAGGCCGTGAACAGCCGTTGTGGCGACATCGAGCCCTTCAATAGCGCTGAGAACAGAGATGGCTGGGGTAATGACGCTATCACCATAAAAAAGCGCTGCGCCGAACAGACCTGCTCCGAGCACGAAGAGACGCACCGCCGGAGATTTGACGTAATCGAGAGCCAATGCAGTTAAGGCAAAGGTTCCACCCTCGCCCTTATTGTCAGCCCGCATGATGACCGTAACGTATTTAATCGTCACAACCATCAGCAAGGACCAGAAGATCAGGGATAAAATGGCAAAGACATTGGATTCGGACACACCCCCCGCAGCAATCACGGACTGCTTGAACGCATAGAGCGGGCTGGTCCCGATATCACCGTAAACCACCCCAAGGGCGGCAACCATGGCCGTTCTGGCCGATGTACTGGATTTAATGTGGTCATAGGTTGAGTGGAACTTAACCATGCACCGATACTCCGGAAAAACGCCTACACGCTAACGCGGCAGACCCTTAGTCCTTTGGCTTTCGATAAGCAATGGCATCCTGGCCATCATAGCCTAAAAAAAGCCATAATTCCTCGAAAAGCCCAAAAATTGGGCTCCTCGGGGATTTGATGAATTATAAATCAACGGCAAGGGTAATCTGACGCTCAAACGGAGCGCATCAATCCGCCATCAACCTTGAGGCTCTGTCCCGTTATATAGCCTGCCCCTTCGGAGGCCAGAAAGGACACGGTTGCGGCGATTTCCGCGCTCGTTCCATAGCGTTTCATGGGCACTCCCGCACGCCGCTCATCCACTTGCGGGAGGCTATCGATCCAACCCGGAAGAATATTGTTCATCCGGACATTATCGGCGGCGTATTGGTCGGCAAATAGCTTGGTAAAGGCTGCAAGACCGGCGCGGAAAACGGCGGATGTTGGGAACATCGGGCTCGGCTCGGCAACCCAAGCGGTGGAAATATTGATGATAGCGCCTGATTTTTGTGCCTGCATATGAGGCGTGACCAGCCGTGTGGCGCGGATCACGTTCATCAAATAGATATCCATGCCCGTGTGCCATTGCTCATCCGTGATATCGAGCAAGGCCGCGCGCGGACCGTGACCGGCGCTGTTGACCAAGACATCGATTCGGGACCAGCGCGACACCGCGAGATCAACAAATTTTTTCAAGTCCTCAACCGACTGATTCGAACCGGTGACGCCGAGCCCGCCCAGCTCTTTGGCGAGTGCCTCGCCTTTTCCGGATGAGGAAAGGATGGCCACCTCAAACCCGTCGGCTGCCAAGCGACGGGCAGCTTCTGCCCCCATGCCACTACCGCCTGCGGTGATCAGCGCTACTTTTTTAGATGTCATGGTCTGGCTCTCCATCGGTCCATTTTGATGGCGGCACCTTCATCCCTCCCGTTGATTAGGTCAACTTGTTTCAGATCAAACCCGACATCCTCAAATGCGCTTAGGATGAAGCTATGCAAAAGGTCGCTTCACCCTCCTCACCCTTACGTAGCCTGATCAACGGCGTTTGGTTGCACCGTTGGTTTGTTCTCACCGTGCTCGTCATCGCGGTTTCGGGAGCCATTGCCTTATTGCGGCTCTTCCTCGGGCCCGAGGTGATTGTTGATCAAGTCAAGCGCGGCAATCTGGTCAAAACGGTTGTTGCGAGCGGGCATTTTGAAACGCCATTCCGGGTTGAGATCGGAAGCCAAATGACGGGCGTCGTTACCGACGTTCTGGTCGATGAAGGCGAAGCGGTTAAAGCGGGACAGGAACTCATCCATTTGGATGCCAGAGAGATCAAAGCCGCGGTTGTTCAATCGCAAGGAGCGTTAGCACAAGCTGAGGCGAGGCTGCGGCAATTGAATGAGCTGACGCTGCCTGCGGCGCGCGAAACATTAGCGCAAGCCAAGGCCTCTTTGGTTGACGCGCAAAGCACCTATGACCGAACCTCCTCGCTTTTCAAAAACGGGTTTTCACCGAATTCCGCGCTTGATGAAGCCCAGAAGAATTTAGACGTTGCAAAGGCACAAGTGAGAAGCGCGGAGTTACAAGTCTTTACCGCAAGCCCGGGCGGCAGCGATTATGTGGTGGCAGAAACGCAAGTTAACCAAGCGCTCGCTAATTTGGAGGCCGCACAATCGCGCCTCGCCTATACGGTGATTACCGCGCCGCGCGATGGCGTTCTCATCAACCGAAGTGTCGAAAAGGGATCGGTCGTTCAGGCCGGTAAACCTTTATTGGTGCTTGCCCCCAATGGGATTAGCCAATTGGTGATTGGTGTCGATGAACGAAATCTCGGCCTCATAGCATTGGACCAGCCTGCCCTTGCCTCGGCTGATGCTTTTCCAGATCAAAAATTTGAGGGCAAGGTCAGCTATATCAACCCTTCAGTCGATATCACGCGCGCATCCGTTGAAGTAAAGCTAGATGTTACTGAGCCGCCGAGCTTTCTGCGACAAGACATGACCGTATCGGTTGATATCGAAGTGGGGCGTCGCAATGATGTGACCGTGATTGGCACACGCTATCTCCACGATCTGCAAACCGATACGCCTTGGGTGCTTACGGTTAGCAATGGCCGCGCGGTGAAGCGCAATGTCAAACTTGGCTTACGAGGCTTAAACGATGCCGAAATCATCGATGGTCTAACCATGGGTGATAAGATTATTCCGTCGCTTTCCGGCGTTGTATCGGGGCAACGCATTCGGGCAATTATGCCATGAAACGGTGGCTTCCTTTTGAGTGGATTGTTGCTATTCGATTTTTGCT
>DAIOVR010000142.1:3101-5767 GCA_036758905.1 Beijerinckiaceae bacterium
CAATGGCAGAAGATACGACGGCAATTGGAGGCCATGCCGGAAATATCGGTCGTGGCACCAACAGCCGCGGGATCAGCCCTTGCTAAACGAGGTGATGCAAGCCGCGCTATAACGTTGAATGGTGTTGAACCTGAAACATATTTTCTGGTCGTTCATGTGCCCGATTATCTCGTGCAAGGACAGGCGCGCTTATTAAGCGATGATATCTTGATTGGCGTTGAGCTTGCGAAAGATTTAGGCGCCAATGTGGGTGATAAGCTGAATGTGACAACATCGAATGGCGGCGCAAGAACGCTAACGATTATTGGCTTACTCGATTTCGGTAATAAGGGCGCAAATTCCCGCAGCACCTTTGTCTCGCTTCGTACGGCGCAATCTTTGCTCGGCATGTTAGGCGGTGTGGCGACAATCGATCTTAGCTTGAAGGATATTTATGCGGCTGAAGATATCGCGCAAAATATTCAATCCGCCAATGATGTGATCGCCGATAGTTGGATTAAAACAAATGCGCAATTTTTTACAGCTATTCGGGCACAAAATTTGACCAATATGCTGATACGGGTTTTTGTTGGATTATCGGTGGCGTTTGGTATCGCCGCTGTTCTCGTCGTGTCGGTCATTCAGCGTTCGCGTGATATTGGAATTTTGCGCGCGATGGGAACTTCGCGTGGGCAGATTATGCGGCTGTTTCTTATTCAAGGGGGTGTCCTCGGCTTTTTCGGATCATTGGCAGGTTCGGCGCTCGGTGGTTTTGCGCTTATCTATTGGCATGCCGCAGCACGACAGGCGGATGGTACGGAATTATTCCCGCTTGTCATTGAATTTCAACTCTTTGTCTGGACCGCCGTGCTTGCAACTTTTACCGGCTTAATGGCCGCAATGGCACCCGCCTTAAGAGCAGCAAAACTTGACCCTGTGGTGGCAATCCGTGGCTGACCCGATCCTGACGCTCAACAAAATCAACAAAGTTTATAACCCCGGCGAAGCATCGGAAGTGGCCGTGTTGCATGATGTTGATCTTAAAATGACAAAGGGTGAATTTGTTGCGATTATGGGGCCATCGGGATCTGGTAAAAGCACTTTGCTCAATATTATTGGTCTGCTTGATCGTCCAACTTCGGGCACTCTGTCGATTAATGGGCAAGATACAAGCGGACTTGAAGACGCCGAGCTCACCCATTTACGAGGTCATAAAATCGGCTTTGTATTTCAGTATCATTATCTGATATCGGCCTTTACAGCGCTCGAAAATGTGATGATGCCGATGCTGGTTGACCATGGTTTTCAGACCGAGCGAGCGGAACAACGGGCCAAGGAATTAATTGATCGCGTTGGATTGAGCCATGTCGCGCATCACCGCTCGAATGACATGTCGGGCGGTCAGCAACAGCGTGTTGCGATCGCGCGTGGACTGGCCATGAATCCGGATATTCTTTTAGCCGATGAGCCGACGGGCAATCTCGACACGGAAAGCGCTAAAAGCGTGTTTAACTTATTGCGCGAAGTGAATCGCACAAGCGAGACGAGTATTCTCTTCATCACCCACAATCACGATCTTGGAAGGCAATGCGACCGGATCATTCAAGTGGTTGATGGTCGAATTGTCAGCTAGTTTTATCTTTCGGCAGAAAGATGGTGAGCAAACCAACCGCCGGTAAATAAGATACAATATGATAGACAAATTCGATACTCGTCCGATCAGCGACGGCACCTAAAAGCGCTGCACCTAAACCGCCCATTCCAAAAGCGAATCCGAAAAATAAGCCGGATACGGCGCCAACTTTCGATGGCACCAATTCCTGCGCGAAGACCACAATGGCAGGAAACGCCGAGGATAGGATAAGACCGATCATAACGCTCAAGCCAATCGTCCAATAGAGATTGGCATAGGGCAAAAGGAGCGTGAAAGGCAGCACGCCGAGAACCGAAAACCAGATTACCGTACGGCGACCGAAACGGTCCCCTATCGGGCCGCCTATAATCGTCCCTGCCGCAACCGCACCTAAATACACAAAGAGATAAATTTGCGCGTCGCGAACCGAGATGCCAAAATTCTCAATGAGATAAAACGTATAATAATTGGATAGGCTCGCCATATAGAGGAATTTCGAAAAGACGAGCAGCGAAAGAATGATCAGCGATAGTCCCACTTTGGCATGCGGGTATCGGATAAAGGGCGCGCTTTGCGCCCGTGCCGCCATCGCTTTACGCTTTGCATTATACCAAAAACTGACGCGGGTAAGCAGCATAATGCCGCCCAAGGCAACCAGAGCAAACCACGCCACAGCCCCCTGACCGCCAGGCAGAATGATAAAAGCCGCGACCAGTGGCCCAGCGGCCGAGCCTATATTACCGCCCACTTGGAAGAGCGATTGCGCCATGCCGTGGCGCCCACCCGATGCCATCCGCGCGACGCGCGATGATTCAGGATGAAAAATCGAGGAGCCGATGCCGATAAAGCCAACTGCAAGGAGAATAACAGGAAAACTCGTTGCTATCGAAAGTACCAAAAGGCCCGTCAGCGTAAAGCCCATCCCGATGGGGAGCGAAAAGGGCTGGCCTTTTCGGTCCGTGATATAGCCGATAATCGGTTGAAGGATTGAGGCTGTCCCCTGCCATGTCAGCGTAATCAGGCCGATTTCAGCAAAGCTAAGGTCATAAGATTG
>DAIOVR010000143.1:0-5747 GCA_036758905.1 Beijerinckiaceae bacterium
ACGGGGCGGCTTGATCTACGTTCTCGCGTGTTGGCGCTTGTGCAAGAAGCAACGCCTGTGACGTTGCCTGATGATGCGCCGGAGCGCTGGTTTGAGGCGGATCGCAATGCGCTTCGACGCTTCACCTATCTCTTTCCCTATTACGGTATTGCCGACCGCGATTTGTTGAAGGTGCATCGCGCGCTGGGCAACCAGATTGCCGCGAGTTTTCCAGCTCAACCGGCCAAAGCACCACCGCATGCGGGTAAGCTGCGCGTCGGGTTTATCTCTTATAATTTTGGCAATCATCCGATTGGCCATTTGCTGTCGGTATTTTTTGAAGCGCATGCGCAATCGGATACCGAGCTTTATCTTTATTCGCTGCATCAACAACAACCGCATGTTGATGTGGATGGATATGGGCCGCGAATTCATGCAACGGCTGATCATTTTCGCGATTGTCGAAACCTGTCGGATCGTGACCTGGCAAACCTTATTCGGAACGATGATCTGCATTTGCTGATCGATCTCGATGGGCATCTGCATGGCGGACGACAAGAGGTCTTGGCAACGCGCCCCGCTCGCGTTCAAATCCATTGGTTGCAATCGCTTGCAGGATGTCCGGCGCCTTATTTCGATTACACGATTGTTGACCGTGTGATTGTGCCCGATGATGAGCGCGATCAAGGCAATGGGCCGCTCATTCGCTTGGCCGATGCGTTTCAATGCGGCGAAAGATTTGCCTTGCCTGAGACGCTTCCCTCCCGTTCCTCAGAGGGCTTGCCGGAAGACGGAATTGTTTTTTGTGTGTTTGGAAACTGGTTAAAAATTGACGAGGAAGTATTTGATATCTGGCTGAAAATTTTGATTGAAATTCCAAAGAGTGTGTTGTGGTTCACCGCTGGACCAACGCCGGAATCGATCAAGAAAATCCGGGAGCTTACAGAAGCGAAAGGCGTTGACCCGGCGCGCTTTGTGATTGCCACACGCACCGCCGATAAGCTTTCGCATATCAACCGCCATAGGCTTGCCGATCTTTTCTTAGATACGTTCACTTTTAGTGCAGCGACAACGACAATGGATGCGTTGTCCGCTGGTCTTCCGGTGCTCACCAAGCGAGGTCGCACCGCGCAAGGGCGATTGAGCGAAGCGCATATCCGCGCGGTGGGGCCTACAGAGCTGATCGTTGAAACGGCGAATGAATATTATGAAACGGCCCTTCGCTTGGCGCGTGATCCGGATGAATTGGCGCTGCATCGCAAGCGGTTGAATGAGGCGTTACCCAACGCGCGATTGTTTGATGCGCCGCGAATGGTAAAACAGTTTAAGCAGATTTATCAGGAAGTGTGGCGGCGCTATGAGGCCAGTGAAACGCCGACGCATTATGATGTGGTGATGTGATATGCTGTTTCGCCCTTGCGAGGACCCTGGGGGACGAAGCAATCCAGCCTTTTCCTGTGCCGTCAGCTGGGTTGCTTCGCTCATCGCTCGCAATGACGAAGTAAAGTTGGAGATCAAGCAAACTCCATAATCACCGCATCAACCGCCAGACTATCGCCCTCTTTGGCGTTAATTTTGGAAATCGTACCATCGCGCTCGGCGCGTAGGACGTTTTCCATTTTCATCGCCTCCACAATGCAAAGCATTTCGCCTACTTTGATTTCTTGGCCAACACTTACCGAAAGCGCTTTCACAAGGCCCGGCATGGGGCAGATCAAGCTCTTCGATGTATCGGCTTCAACACGCGGTGGCATGAGCGCTTCGAGCTCGGCTTCGCGTTGAGTGAACACGCGGACGACGGAACTTGTGCCGCTATACGAAATCCGCACACCATTCATGGACGGGCGAATTTGGGCGGCTACAGGCTTGCCATCAATCGTGCCATGCCAGACGGGCTGACCGGGACGCCATTCGGAGTGAAGCGATATCGTATGGCCGGTTTCCGTGAAGCGTAAAACAAGCGTTTCGCCTTCGCTTTCAATGACGAGCGGCAGCCGCGTTTCACCTAAGGCAACAACCCGCTCGCGGGCAAAGCGAACGGGAGTCGCCGCGCGCAATTGGCCCGAGATATGACGCTTGCGCTCGTTCATGCGGTGGTCGATCGAGGTGCCGATGGCGGCCATAGCTTCAAGGTTTGCGCCTTCGGGTTCAATCAAATGAAACCCTTCTGGAAACTCTTCCGCAATAAAGCCCGTTGAAAGCGCGCCTGATTGCCAGCGCGGATGCGCCATCAAGGCGGACAAAAACGGGATATTGTGGCGGATGCCGTCAATAGCGAAGGCATCGAGCGCGTGGGCCTGAATGGCAATTGCCTGAGCGCGCGTTGGCGCGTGGGTGACGAGCTTGGCGATCATCGGATCGTAATAGATCGAGATTTCACCGCCTTCATACACGCCCGTATCGTTGCGAACCGTGATGCCGTTCTCGCTACCTTCCGCTGGCGGACGATAGACAGTGAGCCGACCTGTCGAAGGCATGAAATTGCGGGTTGGATCTTCGGCATAGACGCGCGATTCAACCGCCCATCCGTTGAGTTTGATATCGGATTGTTTCAGGCGCAGTTTTTCACCAAAGGCCGAGCGGATCATTTCTTCAACCAGATCGACGCCCGTAATCAGCTCCGTCACCGGATGCTCGACCTGCAGCCGCGTGTTCATTTCTAGAAAGAAGAAGCTTTTGTCTTGTCCTGCGACGAACTCCACTGTGCCAGCGGAATCATAATTCACGGCTTTGGCGAGTGCGACTGCCTGCTCGCCCATTTTTTGACGCGTTGCTTCATCGAGCAGTGGCGATGGGGCTTCTTCGATGACCTTTTGATTGCGGCGCTGAATAGAGCATTCGCGCTCGCCCAAATAGATGACATTGCCGTGCTTATCGCCCAGCACTTGAATTTCGATATGGCGCGGGTTGACGATGAATTTTTCGACGAAAACACGATCATCGCCGAAGGAGGATGCGGCTTCGGATTTCGCGCGGGCAAATCCTTCGGCCACTTCATCGGAGGAATAGGCAATGCGCATGCCCTTACCACCGCCGCCTGCTGAGGCTTTGATCATGACGGGATAGCCGATTTCATCAGCGATTGTGACGGCATGCTCAGGACTCTCAATCACACCGAGATAGCCAGGCACGGTGGAGACCTTCGCGGCATTGGCGAATTTCTTGGATTCGATCTTGTCGCCCATCGCCTCAATGGCGCGGACATTCGGGCCGATAAACACTATACCTGCAGCTTTGAGCGCCTCGGCAAAGGCAGCGCGCTCGGATAAAAAGCCATAACCGGGATGGACTGCTTCCGCGCCCGTGGCTTTGCAGGCCTCGATGATCTTCTCAATGACCAGATAGGATTGGGCAGCGGGTGCGGGGCCGATATGGATCGCTTCATCGGCCATTTCGACATGCAGCGCGTCTTTATCGGCGTCGGAATAGACCGCAACGGTGGCGATGCCCATGCGTTTGGCGGTTTTCATAACGCGGCAAGCGATTTCGCCGCGATTGGCGATGAGAATTTTCTTGAACATTTCCGGTCCCGATTGAAAGCACGCTACGGCCTTACTAAGCGCAAAACGGGAACGGGTAAACTCGACCTTATGACGACGACAGGATGGCACCCGACGTGACAGCGCCAGATTTGGCCACCGCATAACGCTCCCATAGCGGGCGGACATGCGAGATCTTCTCAAGGCGCTTGGTGAGCGCCAAGGGCGGCTCGGCGCATTCCTCGTTTAACACGGTCAGAAGCGCGCGCGTGGCGGGCGTCGGCCCCGTGCTGTCGAGGCCTAGGCGAAAGGCGAGCCATTCAATATCGGCCTCGGAAATCCGCCCCGTGGGCCGCCGCTCCCAGATGAAAAAGCCCGTCAAAGCTTCGACAAAAAGGGCCAGCCAGAGCGGGCTCATGCGTTTGACGTGGCGCTCCAGCCGCACCAGATCGCCTGCTTCAATGGCGGTTAAGCCACCGCCCACCGAGAGCAATTCGCGCAAGCGCTCGACATCCGCATCCTCAACGGTGCGGCGATCAATCAATACGGATATGGTCGAACGAATACGGCTTTCCGTCATCCTTTGCCCCGATATTCCCTTTGGTAAGACGGATCCTCGCAAAGACGAAAGAGCAAAAGGTTAATGGCGGAAAAGCAATCGGATTTCTGGTTAATGGGCTGTTTCGCAAATAGATTCAAAGTATATGAAGGGCTTAACGAGTGGGGTATCCATGACGCAAAATTCCTTCATCCATCGCTTTCTGCCCGGCACCGATCTAACGCGGCACCCTCTCCTTTTGCTACACGGCACCGGAGGCAATGAGGATGATTTGATCCCTGTGGGTGAAATGATTGATCCGGCAGCGTCCGTCCTCTCCCCGCGCGGTAAAGTGATTGAAGGCGGCATGCCGCGCTTTTTCCGCAGGCTTGCGGAAGGCGTGTTCGATTATCCGGATGTTATCGCGCGCACCCACGAATTGGCCGATTTCGTCGCGGAGCAAACAACCGCGCATGGCATCAAAAAGCCGATTGCGGTTGGTTTCTCGAATGGGGCGAATATTGCCGCCGCGATGCTCTATCTGCGGCCCGAGGTGTTGGCAGGAGCCGTGCTGATCCGCGCGATGCTGCCTTTGCCTACGGGGCCTGAACAGGCTTTGGCGGGTTTGCCTGTTATGATCGTCTCGGGGCGGGTCGATCCGATCCTGCCGCTCGACAATGCCAAGCGGCTTGCCGAGGCGCTGCGCGAGCATGGCGCAGTGGTCGATCACCGCGTGTTGGAAACAGGCCATGGCATGACGCGAAATGATGTCGATCTGGCGCGCGGCTTTATCGCCGGGATCAACGGATGACGATCTCGGTCATTATCCCCGCTTGCGATGCCGAGGCGACAATCGAGCGGGCCTTAGTGAGCCTGTTTCGCCAGACGCTGAGCGATTGGGAAGCGGTGATTGTCTCCGATGACCTGCGCGATTACGCGGGGTTTTTATCCGGAAAAGGCATCAACGATCCGCGCTTGCGCTTTGCCTCGACGGGGCAGGTACGGTCGGGATGTCATCACGCACGCAATGTGGGTTTTGTTTTAATATCAGGAGCTTATGTCACCCAACTTGATGCAGATGATGAGCTTTCGCCCGATCGGTTTGAGACGCTCAAGCCGCTAGCCGAGGCCTATGGGGCGGCGGCGGATAACCTTCTGATGCTGGACGATGAGACGGGCGAACCGCTCGGCACCGTTATGGGGGAAGTGGCGGGGTTAACGCTGCTCGACCTCGCGGCATTTATGAAGCTGAATGCCCCGCTGGTGCCGCTGATCCGGCGCGACCACGTGTTGCGGCGAGAACCAGGCATCGAGTTCTCAGAGGATGTGGTGGCCAATCTCCAGCTGATTGACCGGATTGGGAAGCTACCGGTAACGGCTTCCTCCTCCTATCTCTATCGAATTCATGGTCGATCGATGGCCAATACAAACGGCGCTTCCGAACGCTTTGAGCGGGGCTATTCGGACTATATCGAGCGGCTTGAGACGGGCGATGGCTTTGGGCTGACGCCCGCCCATCGGCGCATCGCAGCGGATGGTTTGATGGCCAAGCGGGATTTGAACCGCGCGTTTATGGAAGCGCAACGGGCCGAGCCGGATTTGGCGTTTCAGGCGTTTGTGGGGCGGTTGTAAGTTACCGTCATTGCGCGCAATGACGGATATGAATTAAAGCGGAATATTATCGTGCTTCTTCCAAGGCCGCTCGGCCTTCTTCGTCGACAGCATTGCTAACCCGCGCGCGATACGCCGCC
>DAIOVR010000144.1:0-1313 GCA_036758905.1 Beijerinckiaceae bacterium
GTTCCAAGCACGCTGTAAAGGCGCCAGCCTACAAAAACGGCGAGCAATAAAAAGACGATAATGGACAAATCAAAACTATCCTGCATGAAAATCTAACCAGCTCTGTTTGGCGTTATACCAAGACACTCGCTTCTATATGGGATTTTATCATCAAAATCCAAATCGCTCACGCTTGACCTTAGGGCAAAAATCACGTTCAGGTTTACCATACCGCGATCACATGTCGATTTTTATCGTCCTATCGACGCCAATTCTTGGAGCCTTTGATTATGACAGAAGCCGATTCAGCCAACCAAGCCCGTCCCAGCCTTTCGGCGCTCGGGCAATATATCAAGGATCTGTCCTTTGAAAATCCAAATGCGCCAAATTCGCTTGTTCCCCGCGAAAATGGACCGAATATCGCGATTAACGTCAATGTTAACGCAAAACAAATTGGCGAAACCGATTTTGAAGTCGAACTGCTTTTAGAAGGCAAAGCCGGCGAAGCGGAAGATGTCATGTTCCGTTTTGAGCTTATTTATGCCGGTGTTTTCCGTATCCTCAATATTCCTGCTGAGAATATCCAGGGCGTGATCATGATTGAGTGCCCACGTCTTCTTTTCCCATTCGCGCGCCAGATTGTCGCCGATAGCGTCCGCAATGGTGGTTTCCCGCCGCTGCTGATCGATCCGATTGATTTTGCCGGGCTCTATCAGCAGAAAATATCTCAAATGCAAACCGAAACCGTCGGCAACGCCTAAGGTCTGGTTCGCTCAGTCGTCAGAGGCTTCGCGAATATAGTCTTTCCAAATGACGTCGCCACCGAGTGTGGCGACAAAAGCGCTATGGGCCGCAAGCTCGGCCTCTGACAAGCGATTGGGCAATGCCGTTGGTCGCTTCGTCCTTAAACTTGTCCCTTCGTCCAGCCTTTGACGTTCTGACGGCTTCGATTCGATGGTGGCTAGCCCCAAATCAGCCTGTCGACCGCCCGTAAGCTCGATATAAACTTCCGCCAGAATTTCTGAATCGAGCAAAGCGCCATGCTTTGTGCGCTTCGAATTATCGATATTGTAGCGCTGGCACAGCGCATCGAGGCTATTGGGCCCGAAAGGGTGCTTGCGTCGTGCGATTTGTAAGGTATCGATCACCCGTTCTGAATCGATAATCGGACGGTTAACCCTTACCAATTCGGCGTTGATAAAGCCCATATCGAAGGATGCATTATGCGCAACAAGCGCGGCATCGCCGATGAAATCGATGAAATCCTGCGCGATATCGGTGAAAAGCGGCTTATCGGATAAAAATTCAACGGAGAGCCCGTGGACCCGAAAAGC
>DAIOVR010000144.1:1413-5720 GCA_036758905.1 Beijerinckiaceae bacterium
TGAAAAGCGGCTTATCGGATAAAAATTCAACGGAGAGCCCGTGGACCCGAAAAGCCGCCTCGGGCATGTCGCGTTCGGGATTAAGATAGACATGAAAAGTCTCACCCGTTGGAAGACGATTGAACAATTCAACGCAGCCTATTTCGACGATACGGTCACCGCCTAAGGGATTAAGCCCCGTTGTTTCCGTATCAAAAACGATCTCGCGCATAAATTAGGCTTTTCCTTTAATCGCGATATTAGCCGCGTGTCCGTTTCGTCCAGTAAAGGTCCGAATGGCCGCATCAACCTGTCGGCCAGCATCTTCTACACCATAGCTCGTATCAATGATCAAATGTGCCTGTTTGCGTTTTTCCTGATCTGGAATTTGACGGGCCAAAATGGCTTTAAAATGCTCTTCCGTCATACCGGGGCGTGCAAGGACGCGCGCCTTCTGAACAGAATATTCAGTTGAAACCAGAATAATCGCGTCAACGCGGTCTTGGCCGCTTGTTTCGAGCAACAAAGGAATATCGAGAACAACAAGCGGCAAGGATCGGGCAAGAGCTTCACGCAGGAATGTCCGCTCGGCTTCGCGAACAAGTGGATGAACAATGGCTTCCAGACGTTTGATCGCCTCTGAATTACCTAAAACCATTGCCGATAATCGTTTGCGGTCAACGACACCCTCAACAACACTGCCAGGAAAGGCGGCTTCAACCAAAGGGGCCGCTTTACCCCGATAAAGTGCATGGACCGTCGCATCGGCATCGTAAACCGGCACGCCTTTATCGCGAAAGAGCTGCGACGTCGTAGATTTTCCCATGCCGATGGAGCCCGTCAGGCCCAGCACAAAAGTCATGGGGTTACGCCTCTGATGTGATCTTCGATAAGGCTGCGAAGTTCTTTGGTCACAGTCGGTCTTTGACCAAACCAATGCTCAAATCCGGGGACGGCTTGGAAAAGCAGCATTCCCAACCCGTCAACGATCGGATTTCCGCGCTGTTTGGCCTGACGCAATAACCCCGTTTCCAGCGGAACATAGACGATATCCGTGACCAACGCTTTGCGCGGCAAAGGATCAAGATCAATATCGAGCTCGGCCTGACCTTTCATGCCCAAAGAGGTTGTGTTGACCAAAATATCAGCATCGGTGAGACTCTGGTGAAGATCCGACCAAGGCGTCGGATGCACCGTCGGGCCAAAACGGTGGGCTAAAATTTCGGCTTTTTCGATCGTGCGGTTAACGAGACGAATATCGGTTGCGCCTCTTTCTTGCAGGCCAACAATAATACTGGCGGCTGCACCACCGGCACCCAAAATAACGGCCTTTTTTAAATGGGTGTCCCAGTGGGGGGCGCGATCATCCAAATTGGCGATGAATCCTTCAACATCCGTATTGTCCCCGCACAACACATCGCCCTCAAACCAAAGCGTGTTGGCCACTTGCAGATGTTGAGCACGGGCGCTGGCGCGATCCAACAATCGGAACGCTGCTTCTTTATGGGGAAGCGTTACATTGCAGCCGACATAGCCATGATCGCGTAAGGAGCGGACAAATTCGGCAAAATTTTCGGGCAACACATCTTCGCGATTATAGTGCCCTTTAAGGCCAAGTTGATTAAGCCAATAACCATGGATCATCGGTGAGCGCGAATGGGCGATGGGATGACCGATGACACAGGCGGCAGGCATAATTTCACTCATAATGACAAGCATCCTTCGCGTCGAAAAAACGCTATTAAACCTTCAAGCGGCAATCCTAACACGGTGAAAAAATCACCTTCAACGCGTTCAAAAAGATGAACGCCTAAACCTTCAAGCGCATAACATCCAACATTGTTCAGAATGGCATCGCCCGCCTGTTCGCAATAGCGTTCAATGTGTTGTGCCGTCATTCTACGCATAGTCATTTGCGCTGTATCATGATCTTCGAAAAGAACATGCCCATCACGCGCAATAGCAAAGGCGCTGATCAACTGATGTGTTTTGCCGGATAGAAAAGCCAGTTGTCGTTTAGCGTCGTTTACGCTTTGCGCTTTGTGCAAAACGGTTTTCTCGCACGCTAAAATTTGATCGGCACCAATCACGTAATGCTGCGGAAACGACAGGCTTGCTAAACGAGCTTTTTCGCATGCCAAAGCGTGAGCGCGATCGACAGGGTTTGGATTTTCCGCTTCAAGTGCATTTTCAAAAGCGCGCTCGTCAAATTCTGGCACATGAATTTTCGGAGGCAAATGCGCTCCTTCCAATAAATCACGCCGCGTCTTGCTTTTAGAAGCCAGAATAAGCGGGTAGTCGCCAATCCAGACAGATAGATTAGCGCTCATTGAACTTCCCGCTGGCGTAAATGATCGCGATAAAGATCAATAATCGCCGCCGCAGTTTCCTCAATCGAGCGTCTGGAAACATCAATCATCGGCCAGTTATGACGCGCGCAAAGCCGTCGGGAATGAGCGATTTCCTCGGTTACGGCTGTTTTATCAATATAGGGCGAATTTTCAGGGGCATTCAGTGTCAAAAGGCGGTTTTGACGGATTTGCACGATCCGTTCAGGGCTTGCGACCAAGCCGACAACCAGTGGCTTTTTGACGGTCTCGAGCCCATCGGGAGGTAAAATGCCAGGGACGAGCGGTACATTGGCGGTTTTATAGCCGCGATTGGCGAGATAGATGCTTGTCGGCGTTTTCGATGTCCGGCTTACGCCTACCAAGATGATGTCCGCGCCTTCAAGATCCTGCCCCTGTTGTCCGTCATCATGCATCATTGTGTAATTTAACGCATCGATCCGTTTGAAATAATCCGAATTCAAGACGTGTTGGGCGCCGGGGCGATGCGTATAGCTCAAGCCCAGATAGGCCTGGAAAATCGACAATACAGGATCAAGAACGGAGAGGCACGGACATCCAAACTCAGCACACGCGGTTTCAAGCCGTTTGGCTAGGGCTTGATCAACGAGGGTATAAAGCACAATCCCGGGGGCATTTTCGAGCCCGACAATCACACGATCCAGCTGAGCTTCGTTCCGGATAAGGGGATAGACATGCTCGATTGCTGATACGGTTTCATATTGAGCCGCAGCCGCGCGGCTGACCGCGATCAAAGTCTCGCCGGTGGAATCGGACACGAGATGAAGATGGAAATAATTGCGATTCAAACCAATCAAACCAATCGTTGGAAGCTGTGGATGCTTTCATGGGTAATGGGGATAAACAGGCCTTTTTGGGAGAGGTAGAATATCCCTATCTCCTATCGCCCCAATTTCATCAACAGATGCTTTTTTGGCAACGACAGCAACATAGAACTTTCGGAAATCGAGGATAAATTTTTGCCGGTCTTTTTTAGTCTCTTGGGTCGAGTTACATAAAGCATTGATATTAATAAATAAATTTTTCGCTTGTTGAAATTTGTACCTGACAAAAAAATTGTCTAGAAAAATTGACAAACGTGGTGAAAACCGTGGACATTCTGTGGATGATTTCGTGTTATCTTTAATCGCTGTCTAACAACAACAAAAATTAAGAATCTCTTAAGGAATGTCTTTTTGACCCAATCGGTGAATAAGCTCGTGTCTGTCGATAAACCCCTACTCGCAACGCTGAATGGCGTTCAACAAAAACGGCCTCCGATTTGGATTATGCGGCAGGCTGGTCGATATTTACCAGAATATCGGGAAGTAAGAGCGCGGTCTAAAAACTTTATCGATTTTTGCTATTCGCCGGATTTAGCAACCGAGGTAACACTTCAACCGATCCGGCGATTTGGCTTTGACGCAGCTATTTTGTTTTCCGATATCTTGGTTGTTCCCGACGCTTTGGGCCAAGGTGTATCCTTCGTTGAAAATGAAGGTCCTCGGTTACCGCCTCTGCTCGTTGAAAATAATCTTTCAGAATTAAAAGGTGCGATCGATTTAGATCGGCTAGCGCCCGTTTTTGAAACAATCGGACGGGTTAAAGAAGCGCTTCCGAAAGAAACGACATTTCTAGGATTTTGTGGCGCGCCATGGACGGTGGCGAGCTATATGATCGCAGGTAAAAGCACGCCTGAATTGGCCCCTATTCGGTTGGTTGCTTACCGGAATCCGGAATATTTAGCGCGTTTGATCGATCTTTTAGTTGAATCCTCGATCGCCTATCTGTGCCGTCAAGTTGAAGCGGGCGTTGATGCGTTGCAGATTTTCGAAAGCTTTGCTGGTGCGTTAACGGCTGATGGTATCGAGCAATGGTCCATCGGGCCGATTAGACGGATTATCGAAGGCGTGCGGAAGCGGCATCCGCAAGCGAAATTTATTGTGTTTGGTCGCGGATCAGGCGCTAATCACGTTCAAT
>DAIOVR010000145.1:0-5697 GCA_036758905.1 Beijerinckiaceae bacterium
GACTCGCCGAACTTGCCTTCGGTGCCGAGAACGCGCTTCAATTCAGGATCATCCGACTTGAGCTTTTCATCGACGTTCTTCGAAGTGATGCCATCTTCTTCAGCCGTCAACAGCGCAAAGTGAACCCACTTCACAAGGTTGAGCCACTGGTCATCGCCCTGGCGAACCAATGGTCCGAGTGGCTCTTTCGAGATGATTTCAGGAAGAATGACGTTGTCGTCAGGCTTCGACATCGAAAGACGATCAGCTGCAAGGCCCGAACGGTCGGTGGTGTATGCATCGCAACGGCCCGTATCAAAGGCCTTGAGCGCTTCTTCCGAAGTGCCGAGCGTCACAACCTTATACTCAAGCTTGTTCGAACGGAAGAAGTCAGCAAGGTTCAATTCCGTCGTCGTGCCTTGTTGCACGCAAATGGTTGCACCAGCCAATTCCTTGGCCGACTTCACGTTGAGCTTCTTGTTTACCATGAAGCCTTGACCGTCGAAGAAGTTAACGCCAGCCCAGATCACGCCGAGCGTTGTTTCGCGCGACATCGTCCAGGTTGAGTTACGGATAAGCACGTCAACTTCACCCGAAGCGAGCGCCGTAAAGCGATCTTTCGATGAAAGCGGAACAAACTTCACCTTCGTCGGATCATTGAAAATAGCTGCAGCGATGGCGCGGCAATAATCAACATCGAGACCCGTCCAGTTACCCTTTTGATCAGGCACACCGAAGCCGGCTGTACCAGGGTTCGCACCGCAAACCACCTGGCCCTTGGCCTTCACATTGTCGAGCGTGCCGGCGCTAGCGGCCGATACAAGCCCGAAAGAAGCGGCGGCAACAACAGCCGCAGCAATAATTTTCTTCATAGGATCTCTCCAGTTCGAATGACTAAACCGACGCCAATTGATCAAGGCAAAACGGTTCCATGCCACTGAGGCATAGCTGATATACCATTTGACTTTGGTGCTGAGGTCAAGGGGATTAAGGCGGCAACACGCCACTTTTTTGTGCAATTCCTTGACGTACCTAACAAATCGACGTCCTATAGTTTCGATTTCACTTATCGATCCGGGACAAAGACGACATGAAAAAGATGACTCCCCAAACCCTTGCCGGTCTCTCTGATCGCACAAAACTCGTTTATGCCGGTCGCGATCCATCTGAGCAATTCGGTTTTGTGAATACGCCGATCTATCGCGGTTCCACAGTTCTTGCACCAACCATGGAAGAATTGCTCAATCGTTCAAACCGATTTGTGTATGGAACGCTTGGCACCCCAACCAGTGAAGCCCTTGAAAAAGCCTGGAGTGCGATAGCGGGTGCCGAGGGTACCGTTTGTGTTCCTTCTGGCTTAGCCGCCGTTACCGTTGCGATTTTATCATGCGTCAAAGCAGGCGACCATATTTTGATTACCGACAGCGTCTATCGTCCGACGCGCGAATTTGCCGAAGGCTTTTTGAAACGTTACGGCGTTGAAACCACCTATTTCGACCCGATGATCGGCGCCGGTATCGAAGCACTGATGCGGCCGAACACGACTGCCATCTTTACCGAAGCCCCCGGCTCACAAACCTTTGAGGTGCAGGATATTCCAGCCCTCGCTGCGATTGCTAAAAAGCACGGCGCGACGCTCTTGATGGATAATACATGGGCAACACCTTTCTTCTTCCCGCCCCATGAAATGGGCGTGGATCTCGCGATTGAGGCCGGAACAAAATATCTTTCGGGCCATTCGGATTTATTGCTCGGAATAGTGTCCGCCAATGAGCGTTCATGGAAGGCGCTCCGCAGCACCTATCTTCAATTAGGCCTCTGTGCTGGACCTGAAGATATGTTCTTGGCGCTGCGCGGCATGCGTTCAATGTTGTTACGTCTAAAGGAGCAAGAAAAGGCGGCGCTCAACATGGCCCATTGGCTGAAAGCGCGACCAGAAGTTGAAAAAGTGCTGCATCCCGCCCTGCCCGATTGCCCCGGGCATGAAATATGGAAGCGCGACTTTAAAGGCTCGTCAGGCCTCTTTTCCATCGTCCTAAAGCCTGCTTCGCAAAAGGCCGTGGCTGCCATGCTCGATGATTTATTGCTGTTTGGTATGGGCTATTCATGGGGTGGTTATGAAAGCCTGATCATTCCGTTCGATCCTAGGCCCTATCGCACGGCTACCCAATGGAACGAAAAAGGCCCTTCTTTGCGTATTCAAATCGGTCTTGAAGATATTGAAGATTTGAAGCGCGATCTCGACGCAGGCTTCGCACGGTTGCGGGCCGCTAATTCCTGATCGTGCTGATTAAGGAACAAGCCAGCGCATCTTAGGTGCGTTGGCAGCATCGTTCCAGTCAAACAATGCGCGGCGATGCCCATCGCTGCCAAGCCAAAGCCATTCCAGTCGGGTAAAATGCATTCGCACAGCACAAAAATGATGCCGTCCGGCGTCTGTTAATTCGCGCCCTTTTGGAATCGTAAATTCCCCACCTTCCAATATCACGCTGCCGGGTGCAGGCTCTGTCGCATAGCAATGACGGCTCATCGCTTGGGAAGCCGACCAAGCGTCATCTGCAATTCTATCCGTCACGTGCAATGTGGCTTGCCCATTGAGCCGCAGCTGAATTTTCTCTCCTACATCGTAGAACAGAGCAGATATTCTGGGATCGCGGTTCAGCTCTTGGAATTTTTCAGACCTAATATCCGTATGAAACCGAAGCGAACGATCATTACCGTCAAAATGACGTAAAACCACGGTCCGGCTTCGAGGGCTCCCATCCAGGCCAATCGTTGCGACTGAAGGCGTATGCATGGCAGCCCGTCGATCGGACGCAGCCGACGCCAAAATTTCGAAGGCGCGCGCAAGGCTCGCCTCGAGTTGGTCGGAGAATACCGGGCTGGGATCGGACACAAAATACCTCGGAGTCAGAAAATGGCGACTCCAGCTGGATTCGAACCAGCGACCTGCCGCTTAGAAGGCGGCTGCTCTATCCAGCTGAGCTATGGAGTCTCAACCCAGAGCCTAAACCGATTCAGTGCGTCCAGGAACCAATTCTGTTGAACTTAAAGTTGTCAGAGTAAGAAATCATGCGCCGTTTAGCCGTTTGCGGCTCTTCAACCTGAGCGGCTATGCCTTGCCGAGCGGCATAGGCAATCGCTTCATCGCGGGTGTCGAACCACAATTTTACCTGCTGGCGCGTATCCGACGAGCCCGACCAGCCCATCAAAGGATCAATTGTAATGGGAGTATCGGAAGGAAACTCGAGCAACCAACGGTCGGTCTTGCCCGTACCAGATTGCATCGCGGTTTTGGCAGGACGATAAATGCGCGCGGTCATCGTGCTTTCCGTTAAGCTTTCCCAGTGCCGGATGGTCGGGGCTGTAAGATTCGAACTTACGACCCTCTGCTCCCAAAGCAGATGCGCTACCTGGCTGCGCTAAGCCCCGTTCCGTCGGCCAAGACGGTTTAGGCGGTGTTCGCGTAAGGTTCAAGCTGAAATTTTGAATTTTTTTTCACAAACCTTGCACCGTGCCCATAATTCAGCCAGAAGCGGGGGATGCTTATACTTTCCGACATAACCTATCGGCTCGGGCCGCGCCTTTTGTTTGATAAGGCTTCAGCAACCATCCAAACGGGCTCCCGCGTTGGCTTTGTCGCTCGAAACGGAACCGGGAAAACGACCCTTTTTCGGATGATCCGCAACGAAATTGCCCCTGAATCAGGGACAATAACGCTCGGAAAAGGGCTTCGGATCGGCGCCGTAGCCCAAGAAGCGCCAGGCGGACCCGAATCGCTCATCGAGGTTGTTTTGGCCGCCGACACCGAACGGGCGGCCCTCTTAAAAGAAGCCGATAGCGCCACCGATCCCTCCCGTATCTCGGAAATTCATGTTCGCTTGGCCGATATCGGATCCCATGCCGCCCCTGCGCGCGCCGCGACAATTCTTCACGGCTTGGGGTTTGACGCGGAAGCACAAGCCCGTCCTTGCTCGTCTTATTCGGGCGGATGGCGCATGCGGGTGGCCTTGGCCGCCGTCCTGTTCACCGAACCGGACCTATTGCTGCTCGACGAGCCGACCAACTATCTCGATCTCGAAGGCACGCTTTGGTTGATGGATTATCTCGAAAGATATCCCCATACCGTGTTGGTCATCAGCCATGATCGCGATTTGTTGAACCAATCGGTCGATCAAATTCTGCACCTCGATCAAGCCAAGCTCACCTTATATAAAGGCGGCTACGACAATTTTGAGAAGCAACGCTCCGAACAACAGGCCATTTTGCAGAAGATGCAAAAGAAGCAGGCCGACGAGCGTAAGCATCTCGAAGCCTTCATCAATCGGTTCAAGGCAAAGGCCTCCAAAGCCAGCCAAGCCCAATCGCGCGTCAAACGGCTTGAAAAGATGAAGACCATCACGCCGATTGTCGATCTCGACGTGTTGCCGTTTCATTTCCCCTCGCCCGAGCGGCCTTTATCGCCACCCATCGTCGCAATGGAAAGCGCGAGCGTTGGCTATGACGACAAACCCGTCCTCAGCAAATTATCGCTCTCGATTGCGGAAGATGACCGCATTGGGCTTTTGGGGTCAAACGGCAATGGTAAATCGACCTTTGCCAAATTGGTCGGGGGCCGTTTGGATGTCATGAGCGGGGCCTTCCGCTCATCGTCCAAAATGAAAGTCGCCTATTTCGCGCAACATCAACTCGACGAGTTGAAAGAAGGCGGAACGCCCTTTTCCCATGTACGGGAATTGATGCCCGATGCGCCCGAAGCCAAGGTACGCTCGAGAGCGGCTCAAATGGGATTTCCGGGACAAAAGGCCGACACACCCGTTTCTAATATTTCTGGCGGCGAGAAAGCGCGCCTCTTGATGGGACTTGCGACCTTTGGTGGTCCGCATCTTCTCATTCTCGATGAACCAACCAACCATCTCGATATCGATTCACGCGTCGCTTTAATGGACGCGATCAATGAATATGAAGGCGCGATCATTCTCATTTCGCATGATCGCTTTTTACTTGAGGCCTGCGCGGATCGGCTATGGCTCGTCAATAGCGGCACCGTCAAACCGTTTGATGGCGATCTTGACGCCTATCGCGCACTCGTCCTTGAGGGACCGGAAGCCTTGGCATCCGCTAAATCGAAACAAGAGCGGATGGAAGCGGCAGCCCGCGAAGCACCCGTCAAGAAAGTCCATCCCAACACCATTCGCAAAAAGATCGAAACGGTTGACGCGCGCATCGCCAAGATTTCCGAACTGATCAACCGCGTCGACGAGATCTTATCAAAGCCCGAAACCTTCCAGCGCGACAAAGGCAAAGCCGCGCAATTGTCGGCGCAGCGGGCTGAACTCGCCAAAGCCCTTGAAACGGCGGAAGAGGAATGGCTGGCGCTATCGACGGAGCTAGAGACCGCTGGCTGAAAATTTTCTCATCAAGCGTTTCAATCAAAGATATTTGAAAACCTTGAAATTCTATGGCGATTTGTTATGTTTAAGGAGTGGGGAACGGGCGTTAACCCGCCCCCCGTTTTTAGCTCCGATGCTTTAGTGTGACCCGGATCCAGATTTGCAGCTTTTTCCGGGTCACGACTAAGGAGAGCTGAATACTCATGGGCCAATAACCCATTTTCTTCCTCCTTATTGAGAGCGAGGCTATCGCCATAGTCGGGGTGGCCAATCCTCCCCGATAGCGTGCTGCACCACGCTGCCTGCTTTCACCCTCAAACCGTGT
>DAIOVR010000146.1:0-5687 GCA_036758905.1 Beijerinckiaceae bacterium
GGCATTTGAGCGGGCAATTACATGGCTGATAGGCCCGGATTTACGTTTTCAACGGGACCAAGCGGACGCCTTCTTTTGTTGGAGGGTGCGTGGTCGTCGGCCTATGCCGATGATGTTGAACGGACGGCCGATCTTTTACAAAAGACGTCCGGAACGGGTCCATTGGTGATTGACCTTAGCCGATTGCTATCCTTTGACACATTGGGAGCCCTATTAATCAATCGGGCGATACGAGATTGGCAGAGTGCGGGTCGTATCGTTTCCGTTCAAGGTGCAAGCGACGCCGCCCGTGTTCTTCTTGATGAGGTTCGCCTTGTATCTGCCCCCGTTATCATCGCATCAGGTGAAAATAAGGCGGTGGGCCTCATCGCCGATATCGGTGAAAGTGTCGTCGTAGCCGGGCGTGACTTTATGGGCTCGACAAGTTTTCTTGGCCAGGTCATTGCGGCTTTCGGCAAACTCATTCTGGCACCCTATCGGATAAGGTTTACATCGATTGTTGCTCAAATTGAGCATGTCGCTTTTCGCGGCGTGCCGATTATCATGCTGATCTCGTTTCTTGTCGGCGCTATCGTGGCCCAGCAGGGCATCTTTCAACTGAACCGATTTGGCGCATCCACCTTTGCCGTGAATCTCATCGGTATTCTCGTCCTTCGAGAATTGGGCGTATTGCTGACATCGATTATGGTGGCAGGCCGATCAGGCTCGGCCTTCACGGCCGAATTAGGGTCCATGACGATGCGCGAGGAGGTCGATGCCCTTCGTGTTATGGGTTTAGACCCGATCGAAATATTGGTCTTGCCGCGCGTTATCGCCCTTGTTCTAGGCCTACCATTACTGACCTTTATCTCCGATATCTCGGCACTCTTTGGTGGCGGCGTCGTCTCATGGCTTTATGCGGGTATGTCCAGTGATGTCTATTTGGAACGCTTGAAGGACGCGATTGCTTTACAAACCATTTTTGCGGGCCTGATCAAAGCGCCCTTTATGGCCTTGGTCATCGCGCTCGTTGCGTGTGGCGATGGACTTTCGGTTCGGGGATCGGCTGAATCGCTTGGTCGTCAGGTAACCGATGCCGTGGTTAAGTCGATCTTTATGGTCATCGTTGTTGATGGCATTTTCGCCATGTTTTTCGCTGCGATCCGTTTCTGAGGGTGACGATGACTGATCCTTCACACGCCTTGCATCGCGAAACGCTAAAGGAGGTCATTATCTCCGTTCGCAACCTCGTCGTTGCCTTTGGCCCCAAGCGGGTGATGGACGGGCTGACGATCGATCTGCGGCGCGGCGAGATTATGGGATTTATCGGACCATCCGGTTCGGGAAAATCCGTACTGATGCGGAGCATTTTAGGACTCATCAAAAAGTCGTCAGGAATGATCACCGCCTTCGGCTCAGATCTTGATCAAATATCACAGGCTGATCGGCGTTTGATTGAACGCCGTTGGGGAGTGCTCTTTCAGCAAGGCGCGCTTTTTTCCTCGCTGACGGTCTTACAAAACGTTCAAGTTCCAATGCGGGAATATTGGCATTTATCGCCGCGGTTAATGGACGATCTGGCCTATGCAAAACTTGCTCTTGTCGGATTGAAACCCGATGCCGCGTCGAAATTTCCGTCCGAATTATCGGGCGGCATGATTAAGCGCGCAGCCTTGGCGCGTGCCTTAGCGCTCGATCCTGAAATAGTCTTTTTGGATGAGCCGACCTCCGGCCTTGATCCCATCGGGGCAGCCGAATTTGACGAGCTGATCGTAACATTACGTAACACGCTCGGCCTCTCTGTCTTTATGGTGACGCATGATTTGGGCAGTCTCTTTACGGTATGCGACCGGATTGCGGCATTGGGGAATGGGCGCATCATTGCGGATGGCGATATTGACGCCATGCTTCAATCGGATCATCCGTGGTTGAGATCGTATTTTCACAGCAAGCGGGCAGGATCGATTCGGTAATGCGGAGTAGTGTCGGATAAATGGAAACGCGCGCTAATTATGCCATGATCGGCCTGTTTACCCTGGGCGTCATAGCTGCGGCCTTTTTATTCGTGTGGTGGGCCGCGGGTCGCGATACGCGGGCGCAATTACCCTATCGTATTCAATTTACCGGATCCGTATCTGGCCTCTCCCGCGGTTCGGTTGTGCTGTATAACGGTCTCAAGATTGGCGAGGTAACGTCGATTGCCCTTTCAACATCAGATCCCGGCAAGGTGATTGCCTGGGTTTCGGTTGAAGGAACAACGCCGATTAACGAAGACACGCGGGCCCGTTTAGAATTTCAGGGATTAACGGGTGTGGCTTCCATTCAAATGACAGGGGGCACGCCGAATTCCAAACGGCTTCTGGTCAATGATGTTACCACGCCTCCTTTAATCATTGCTGATCGATCTGATTTTCAAGACCTATTGGAAAATGCACAGCGCCTCTCGCGCAGGGCGGACGACGTATTAGCTCATGCTGAAAAAATATTTGCAGATAATGATACGCCGGTAACCGAAACGATTAAAAATATTCAGACCTTCTCACGCGGGCTTGTTGCTGATCCGGATGCGATGTCTAAGATCTTAGGTGCTACCGCTAAAGCCACCAGCTCTATTGCGGATGTTTCGGTAAAAACCGGGGATTTGGTTGATCGATTAAACAAAGCCGTCGACCGGCTTGATAATGTTCTCGCTGGCGCTGAAACTGCGATCGGATCAGGCGAAATTAAGGGCTCAATTGTTGAGATCGGCGATGCCGCCCGTTCCATTCGTGAATTGGCCAATCATCTCGATAGCCGCACCGCCGATTTATCCGATCGATTTGGCGTTGCTGCCACCGACGGTCTGCGTCAGCTAAGCGGCATCGTTGTAGACAGCCGTCGTACGCTCGCGGAAATCGAACGGGCGGTGAGGGAGTTCAGACAAAACCCGCAACAATTGATCACCGGTGCAAAACCTCCGGTACCATCCTATGCGGGGCATTGATATGCGGGCATTTTTCTGGAAATCGGCATTCGTCTTGCTCTGTTGTGCGAGCGCCGGCTGTGCGTCTGGTCCGCCTGCGACCTATGATCTTTTATCGGCTCCGACAGTCGGTACTTTAAAGCCTCTATCCTTAAGCCTTGTTGTGTCCGAGCCAACCGCACCGCGCGCTTTTGATACGGATCGGATGATTGTACGAGAATCCGATGGCTCCATTAGCTATGTCCAAGGCGCTCAATGGTCCGATCGGGCTCCCGCTCTGCTTCAAACGAGGCTGATCAGAGCGATCGAGAAAAAGGGATATTCTGTCGCGCGGGAAGGTTCCGGCGTATTGGGAGATTTGTCGCTGAGTACGGAAATATCCTCTTTTAATCTGGTGCCAGGCTCGCCGTCGCAAGCTGAGATCGCTTTGGTTTTTAGACTGATCGATACCAGGGAAGGTAAGTTGGTTGCTAGCCGCTCTTTTCAAAATCGCGTCACTGTCGAGAGCATGGCCGGAGCCGATATTGCTGCGGCCTTTGACAAGTCGATATCCGAACTTACCCCGGCAATCGCCGACTGGGTGTTGGCTCGCCACCTTTAAGCCGATCATTCGATATTATTGACGCGAAGATACGATAATTTCGGCAGGGCTATCGCTTAATCTCACCCAGATATTTGGGTTGCGGGCCGATTGCCGTTCAACAAATCGGTATCCGGTTTGCTCCCAGCTGAGAATGGCATCAGCCTGATTATCAAGAATGAAATCGCCTCGATCCGTAACAACCGTTAGGACAGCATGCCCTTCGTGTCGACGATTATAAACAATCGTCATCAGCAAAGCCGAAGGCGATAGCTTGAGCGCGATGAGCATTTTTCGCTTTAATAAAGCGAAGTCTTCGCAATCACCCTTGTGATCCGTCGGAATATCCCAAGATTCAGCAACGCCCCAATGATCGAAATCCGATATTGGTTCAATATCGTGATTGACGACCTCATTGATGTTTCGCAAGGTTTGCCAGACCTCAGCCGTTAATTCGATTTGCGGCGCACCAGTAGTTTGTGAGTCACATTCTTGCGCATATTTTCGACAGAAATCGCGCCAGCCAAAAGGAGCGGGTAATTCGCCAATGGTGGCAGCGGCAGTTGCAACCTGAGGAAGCTTTTCATCTTTAGAAAAACTAAAGGTTGTAGAAGCCAGCACGCAAGTGGACAGAACGGCGAGGGTAAGTGCAATTTTTCGTAACATGGGGACCACATGAACGGTATCCCGTCCGCCCAGCGCTAGGTTAGCTAGCTGAGTTTTCGGCGATTTACGGTTAAGTGGGCTTAATGTGGCTCGAAAAGACTTGTATCTAGCAAAGATAATATTGAAAATTTTACAATAATATCAATTATTTATTGTTATATTTTCTGGAAAAAATTGAACTAAATTTTAAAAACCCTAAGGGAAATTTCTATCGTTTGAGATTGGATTTTTATAACGACGGGCCGCAATGGCTTGACCTTTGTTATCGCTCCAGAGACAAAGGCCTATTGGCTGAATAGGGGTAATGCGTGAAGCGGGAACCAATCTTTAATGTGCCCGCCGTGGTGCTCGGACTAATTGCAGCCATGATTGCTGTTCACGCCGTAATGGATTGGCTGGATGCGGATACCGCCAGCGAATGGATCATGGCTTATGGCTTTGTCCCTGCTGATGTATCGGAGCGACTTTCGGGCGGCGTATTGCACCATCTTATGGATCTCGCCGCTGCAAAGCCGGATGATAACAGCCTGATCGGAACATCCGAACTTGCCGAATATTTATTAGGCCAGCCCAGCGCCTTGCCTTTTTCCTTTTTAAGCTATGCCTTCTTGCACGCGAGTTGGGCGCATGTGCTGATGAATTCGGCTTGGCTCTTGGCCTTTGGCAGTCTGGTAGCACGGCGTTTGGGTAGCGTTCGATTTTTATGCCTTTTCGCGGTGTCGGCATTCGGTGGTGCGGCTGCTCATTATCTCAGTCACACCGAAGATGTGATGCCGATGATTGGCGCCTCGGGCGCGGTTTCGGGCATGATGGCGGCAGCTATTCGATTTGTCTTTCAGCCGGGCGAGTCTTTGTCAGGCTTTTCGTTGAATGCGGCTGGAACCTATCGGGCCCCAGCTTTGCCGCTTGTGCAAACTTTTCGCGATCGCCGTACCTTGCGATTTATTTTACTGTGGTTAGCCATCAACATCGCTACCGGTCTTACAGGCGTGCCCCTTGGGCTAACCGAAGGTTCGATCGCATGGGAAGCGCATCTTGGTGGATTCTTGGTCGGCTTATTGGCATTTTCATTCCTCGATCCGCCACTCGAAGCAATGGATGAAAAGGCTTAAGCTGAGCCATAGCCATAAGCATTTTTGCTCACAAAAGTTTGATTGCCAAATATTCAAAACTGATTGATCATATTGCTCGTTATCGTGCGTTGGATGCGCGGTACATTAGCGTTTCCATCGCGCGGATCGGTGAGGCATGGCCTCTCGTTTCCATGACCTCACATCGTATAAAACTACGGGGAGGAAGGTCATGAGTGTTAAACACATACTGGCCCAAAAAGGCCGTAATATCGAAGCGATTGGTCCAGATACACAATTAGCGCAAGCCATTCTCCATTTAGCGTCGAAGCGTATCGGCGCTTTGTTGGTCATTGATGCGGCTAATAGCATTTTAGGCATTCTGTCCGAGCGCGATATTATTCGTGCGCTCGTCGCCGGTTCCCATGCA
>DAIOVR010000147.1:0-5615 GCA_036758905.1 Beijerinckiaceae bacterium
CTTTTTGAGCGGGGCCGCAAGCTCTTTGCGGGTAATTGCGAATTCATTTGGGCGGCTTCCAAAATCGACGGTTTGCCGCCAATAGGGCCTGCCGAAATTGCGTTTGCCGGTCGTTCCAATGTCGGCAAATCGTCGCTGCTCAATGCGCTTACGGGGCGCAACTCGCTGGCACGCACATCGAATACACCGGGGCGCACGCAGCAACTCAATTTTTTTGCCTTAGGTATCCCGGGCAGCGAGCCTTTGCGCCTCGTCGATATGCCCGGTTACGGCTATGCGGCGGTATCAAAAGAAAAAATTTCGGACTGGACGAAACTGATGCACGCCTATTTGCAAGGCCGCTCATCGCTGATGCGCGTGTTCGTGCTTGTGGATGGCCGGCATGGATTAAAGCCTCCGGATTTGGAGATGTTTGATCTGCTTGATATTTCGGCCATGCCCTATCAGGTCGTATTGACGAAAAAAGACGAAGTGAAAAAAGGCGAGATCGACGCGCGGATTGAAAGCGTACAAGCCGGGTTGATCAAACGGCCTGCAGCCCATCCCGAAGTGCTCTTTACCTCATCGGAAACAGGCGAGGGTATCGGCGAATTGCGCGAAGGCATTATGCGGTTGCTCGTGCAACGCGGTGTGGATGTCTAATGGCTTTCGTTGAGCGGATCTTGGCAGCTCTCGCAGGCCTGATTGGCGCCTCGGGTGTAGCGCTTGCGGCAGCAGCGGCGCATCTCTCCTCAGTACCATCGCTTGCTTCCGCCGCTTTGATGGCGCTTGTCCACGCGCCTGCTTTATTGGCTGGATTGGCGGCGCGTCGTGTCGGTATTCTGTCGCAACGATTAGGCCTTGTGGGTTTGACGGGCGTGGCGCTTGGTGTTCTTCTCTTTTCCGGCGATTTGACGGCGCGTGCCTTTTTGAACGCCCCGCTTTTTCCGATGGCTGCCCCCTCTGGCGGAACAATTTTGATCGCAAGCTGGATCATTTTGGCTTTTGCCGGATTTTTTGGGCCAAAAACGCGCTAACCCCCCGCGACAGAATCGTCCGGATCAGTTAAGAGGCGCCTCATTCTTCTTTTCTGCTTCAAATGGACAATGGGATGACCAAAACCAATCCGCATGAACAAGCCGAACTCCTTGTCCGCGCATTGCCGCATATGTTGCGCTATGACGAAGCCACGATTGTGGTGAAATATGGCGGCCATGCGATGGGCGATGAGCAGATGGCTCGCGATTTCGCGCGTGACATGATTTTGCTCGAGCAATCTGGCGTTAATCCGGTCGTGGTGCATGGCGGTGGTCCGCAGATTGGCGCGATGCTGGCGCGCCTCAACATTAAGAGTGAATTTGCGGCTGGATTGCGCGTGACCGATAAAGCGACGATGGACGTCGTCGAAATGGTTTTGGCGGGCCTGATCAACAAGCAGATCGTTGGCTTCATCAACAATGAAGGTGGCCGCGCGATTGGCCTTTGCGGCAAAGACGGCAATATGGTGACGGCGTCTAAAGTAACCCGCACCGTTGTGGATGACTCAACCAAACTCGAAACCGAAGTGGATTTAGGCTTTGTGGGCGAGCCCGCAAGCGTTGATAGCCGCGTGTTAGACGCGCTGCTGGGGCGTGAATTGATCCCGGTCTTGGCCCCTGTGTGCAATGGTGTCGATGGGCAAACCTATAACGTCAATGCCGATACATTTGCAGGTGCGATTGCGGGTGCGTTGAAAGCCAAGCGTCTCTTGCTGCTGACCGATGTTCCCGGTGTTCTGGATAAAAACAAAAACCTCATCCCCGAATTAAACGTCGCGCAAATCCATGCCCTGATTGCGGATGGCACGATCACCGGCGGAATGATTCCAAAAGTCGAGACCTGTATCTATGCGTTGGAGCAGGGCGTCGAAGGTGTTGTCATTCTCGACGGGAAAGTACCGCATGCCGTGCTGCTGGAATTGCTGACCGATCACGGTGCCGGGACATTGATCACGCGGTAGACACTCAATAATGCAAGCGGATCAATGACTCAAAAACTTGATGGCAATGAGAATGCCACCGAGTGCGACGATCATACTTCCGATGGTCAGCTGCATTTCTTTCAGCTTTGTGTCGAGGTAGGATTTTGTTACCATTTGCTCGCTTGTGGCATCGGCAAACGCCTCCGAAATTCCCTCAGCTTGCTCGATCGTAAGCTTGGCCTTTTCGCGTAAGGTTTGGGCAAATCGAAGGGTATCAAATGCAGCCATGCTCATCTATTATCTCCGCTCGCCCTTCATAATACACCGTCTTTAGGAATTCGAAAAGCATTGGTAACTGCCAACGCTTCTCATTACAGTCTATTAAGATTGCTCGGCTAGGCTCAAGCTGTCACATATGACAGCGGGAAAGATCGAATGAACGAAGACAGACAGGCGGCGGTGCGGGTCGGTGGTGATAATCACGACAATTCGTCGGAAAGCATCCGCAAAGCGTTCGCTCACGTCAATGTCTGGATCTTTGATCTCGACAATACGCTTTACCCGCCTGAATCCGCTTTATGGCCGCAGGTTGATCAACGTATCACGTTATTTTTAGGTGATATGTTTGGCATTGACGGAATTTCCGCGCGCGCTTTGCAGAAATATTATTATCAGAAATATGGCACGACGCTGAAAGGATTGATGGAACAATACGGCATGAAGCCGGAACCGTTTCTCAATTTCGCGCACGATATTGATGTGTCGGGTTTGGCACCCGATCCTGATTTGGGGTCGGCGATTGAAAAGCTCCCCGGGCGAAAACTCATTCTCACCAATGGCTCCGAAGCCCACGCCCGCAATGTAGCAGGCAAGCTCGGCATTATCGATAAATTCGAAGCGGTGTTTGATATTGTCGCGGCTGACTTTATGCCGAAGCCCGAAGAAGCGACCTATGTGAAGTTTCTTGATAAATACCAGATCGATCCGTCACGTGCCGCGATGTTTGAGGATTTGGCGAAGAACCTCGTGGTGCCCTATGAATTTGGCATGCGAACGGTGCTGATTTTACCCAAGCAATTCGATACCTATCGCGAAGCGCATGAGCAAATGGATATTGACGCACCTTATATCCATTTCAAAACGAAAGACTTGGCCGCGTTTTTGAAAAATGTGGTGTGACATTTACCGTCATTGCGAGCGTTAGCGAAGCAATCCAGCTAGCATATATAATGAAGCAGCGGCTTTAGTAGCGTATATATTCTTCAACCATCAACTGGGTTGCTTCGCGTTCGCTCGCAATGACGATCAGTTTTAAGCAAACTTCCGCGCCGCCGCACCATGTTGCGCCATCAATTGCGCTAAATCCAAGCCAACGGGCATTGCGTCGATAACGCGCCATTGTCCTTGCACCATCACGCGATCTGCGTGATGCGCACCGCATAACACAAGCGTTGCGAGCGGATCATGCCCGCCAGAAAAGCGCGGCTCATCGAGCGTGAAAAGTGCTAGATCCGCCTGCTTGCCCAGCGCTATTTTACCGATATCGTCACGGCCCAAACACCGCGCCGAGCCTTCCGTTGCCCAGCGCAAGGCATCAAGATGTGTAACCGCTTCGGCTGATTCATAATGTAAGCGATTGACCATTAAAGCGTGGCGTACCGCTTCCATCATGTTGGAAGAATCGTTGGAGGCAGAGCCATCAACGCCCAAGCCTACGGGCGCGCCAGCACGCTCTAGCTCTCGCGTTTTGCAAAAGCCTGAAGCGAGCACGGCGTTTGATGTTGGGCAATGGCAAATACCCACGCCATGCTTGCCAAGCTTGGTGCAATCATCCGCCGTGAAATGGACGCCATGCGCCAACCACGTACGCGGCGTGAGCCAGCCCACTTCTTCGAGCAAGTCGATCGGGCGGCATTTATACACTTCCGCGCAATAGGCATCCTCGTCTTTGGTTTCGGCGAGATGCGTATGAAGCCGTGCGTCGAATTTTTCGACAAGCGCAGCGCTTTCGCTCATCAAGCGCTTCGTCACCGAGAAAGGCGAACAAGGCGCAAGTGCCACGCGGATAAACGCGCCTTCCCTTTTGTCATGGTAACGGCCAAGCAAGCGCTCGCTATCCAATAAAATCGTATCCTCATCCTGCACAACCGAATCGGGTGGCAAGCCGCCATCCTTCACCGACAGATTCATCGAGCCGCGCGTCACCGTCATGCGGATGCCGAGCTTGCGCGCTTCATCAACTTCGATATCGATGGCTTCATCAAGCCCTGCGGGAAAAAGATAATGGTGATCTGCCGCCGTGGTGCATCCCGAGAGCAAAAGCTCGACGAGCGCCAAGCGAACCGAGAGGCGGAACGTTTCAGGATCAAGCCGCGCCCAAATCGGATAAAGCGCCTTAAGCCAAGGGAAGAGTTCTTTGTTGATGGCGGAAGGATGGGCACGGGTGAGCGTCTGATAAAAATGGTGATGCGTGTTGATCAGCCCCGGCAACACAACATGCCGCGACGCGTCAAAGGTTTGATCAACCGGCTGGGAGGGAGACTGGCCCAAGGCAAGCAGCTCCACAATGCGACCCTGCTCGATCACAAGGCCGCCAGCCGCGTTGTCAGCGAGAATGGCGAGCGGATTTTTGAGGTGTAGGCGCATGAGGTGAGGTCCGTGGAGGTTGGCGTCAACGGAGTTGTAAGTGATTTGGAGACCGCTGCAACCGAGGATTGGTTGAAAAAAAGATGCTGGATGGAAACCATAGGCGCTGGCAACGGTAAATTTGGATCTTGACGAAACAACCTTAAAGGTTTAATTTCGGGTGGAAAAACGAAAGCCATCCCATAGTTTGAAGGCCTTTAAAGCGGCGTTCTCGCGTGAGCGCGCGATTACCCTCACGGCGGCTCGTTCAGCGCGGACGTTGGGCCTTTCGGTATCCGATGTTGCGATATTGGTGAACAAACTTGAGCCAAAGCATTTCTTTAAATCAATGACTAGCTTTCACGATCATCGACAATGGCAAGATGTTTACCACCTGCCGGATGAAGACAGAGTGCTCTATGTGAAATTTACCGATGCGGTGGTGACCGAATTTATTCTTTTGTCGGTTAAGGAAAAATGACATGAGCACCAGCAAAACCATAATTCATCCCGAAACTGGAGCAATGCTTCGCCGCTCCCGAAGGATTGAGACGGTTTCTTACATGGGAATGTCCAGGCAAGTCGAAATTGAAGGCTGGTTTCCGGATGATGACGGTGATGGCATTCTCATGGGGGCTGATTCAGGGCCGCTTGATGCCGCTTTATCGGAACTCAAAGCGGCTTATCGGGAGGAGACCCAAGCTTTGGCCAAACATGTACGCGTGTCTACGGGCCTAACACAACGCGATGCCAGCCTATTGCTCACAGGGTCCCCGAACAGTTTTTCAAAATACGAGCGTGGCGTTGCCCAACCAAGTTGGCCGACTTTTGTGTTATTGAAGCTTCTTGCCCATCAGCCGCAGCTGATTGAGACGATCAAGACGGTTTAATGTGCCGCCCAAGGTGACACATCCCTTAACCCTTGATAAGAAGCGCTCCAACGCCTTGCAACTTATAAACGGACGAATTGCCATGCATGATTCAGCTCTCGCCTCCATTATCGACGTCGCTTGGGAAAAGCGGACGGAATTGAACCCTTCTACCAAGGGTG
>DAIOVR010000148.1:0-5554 GCA_036758905.1 Beijerinckiaceae bacterium
ATGAGTGGAAGCAACGGTGCGACGCACTCTCTGCAACGCTTCGCGCACCATCTCGCCTATCGGAGCCGCGTAGGCCTTCAGGCGGGGATGGGTTGGTGGCCTTGTTTGTGAGCGTCGGCGCATTCTGGCTGGCGGTAATGGCGGGCGCTGCTGCGATTGTCGACAGCAATGAGAACCACGAGGCACCGATTGCGGTAGCACTGGCAGTGATCGGTGCAGCTGCTTGTATTTATTATCTTATTCGCAAAAAGCAGACGGAAAGCGCTACAATCGCAGACCTTTAAGCTGAAATGCGCTTATAAGATCGACCAGCAACCTATTGGAATTAATGTTTTATTAACCATTTAAGTGGCTGATCAAACAGTGCATTTTCTCCACTTAAGGCGGATGGCCAATGATAAAGCCTTACTCGCCTTGGTGGTCGCGCTTCTTGGGAATGATCGCTGCGCGGTGGATCATGTTCTGGCCAAAACGATCGCGCAACTGATCGAGTGTTCGTTCTAGGGCTGCCTCTTTTGGTGCGGTCGTATCAATCAGGTCGCCCAGATCCGCTTGGCTAGACGGAACGATTTCCGATACGCCAATCCCGATAAGGCGATACTTTTTTCCCTTTGGTTCTTTCGCGAGCAATTCGCGGCCGACAGCGGCAATTCGGCTGGCGAGTTGGGTAGGGGCATTGAGCGCTCTTGATCGTGTGATCAATTTGAAGTCGGACAATTTAAGCTTCAAGGTGATCGTCAAGCCAGCATAGTCTGAGCGTCTTAAGCGCAGAGCGACTTTCTCGCTGAGCTCTAACAGGATTTGATTGAGCGCTTCGTGGTCGGAAATGTCGGTGTTGAAGGTTGTCTCAGCTGAGACGCTTTTGCTGTCTCCGTTTGGCGTCACGGTACGGTGATCTTCGCCCCGTGCGAGACGGGAGAGTTTAAGTCCTTCTTCCCCCAATAAACGCTCAAGCTCACGCGGATCGCGTTGCTGTAAATCTGCAATCCGTTTGATGCCTTTCTCTTCCAACCGCTTTTGGAAGACAGGGCCGATACCCGGAATGATGCCAACCGATTTTGGGGCTAAAAATTCGGCCACGCCGATTTTACCAATCACGGCAAAGCCGTTGGGCTTATCGAGTTCGGAGGCTACTTTGGCCAGAAATCGATTATAGGAAAGGCCAATCGATACGGTGACACCAACATCTTTCTGCACGAGCTTGGCAAATTTGGCGAGCGACAGTGCCGGAGCTCCACCATGAACGATGGTTGTTCCGGTGAGGTCGAGATAGGCCTCGTCAATGGAGACAGATTTTACGATGGGGGTCAGATCATCCATCATGGATCGGATGATCCTGCCCGCGGTCGAATATTTTTGCATATTGGGCCGGATGACCACGGCTTCCGGACAGAGTTTTAATGCCTTGAACATCGGCATTGCGGAACGGACCCCGAAGCGTCTGGCCACATAGCAGCAGGTTGAAACTACGCCACGGGTGCCACCACCGACGATTACGGGCTTATCGGCTAAATCGGGATTGTCGCGTTTTTCGACCGAGGCATAAAAGGCATCGCAATCGATATGGGCGATCGATAGGTCGTAGAGTTCATCATGGGCGATGAGGCGAGGGGAGCTGCAAACCGCGCATGCCCTCGCATCGATCCTTTGCTCTTGAAAGCAATCCCTACAGAATGATGGCATCGAACTCGCCGATTAACTGAACTCGGCCATTCCATCGCATGGAGGGGTGATTTGGGCAATGTGCGCTCGTCACCCGCCTTTTGCTATGCGATGCCGCGCAGAATGAGCCTGTTCAACCGCGAGGCAAATGCCGCGGGATCTTCAGGCACTTCGCCGTCGATGATCTTGCTTTGGTCCAGCAGGATAAAGGCGATATCTTCCTGATCCTCGCGCTTGGCTTTTGCAGCTGCCTTTAGAAGCGGGTGACGCAGATTAACTTCCAGCACGGGTTTTGCGCCGCTTCCTTTATTTTGACGGGCGAGAAGGCGTTCTAGTTCACGATCAAACCCGAAGCCCTCGGCGACAAGGCATGCAGCACTATCGGTCAAGCGTGACGATGCCCTGACATCGGATACAAGGTCTTTAAGGATTATTTTCAGCGATGCTAAAGTGGCTTCCTCAACATCCTTACCGTCTGTTTCATCTTTGTCTTTATCGGCTTCCGCTTCGAGCAAGGGAATAAGGCTTAAATCAACATTGCCCTGACTGAGGGATGTCAATTTCTTGCCTTCAAAATCCATCATCGCCGATGTCCAGAAGGCGTCGACATGATCGGTGAGCAAGAGGACTTCGACGCCACGCGCCTTTGCCGCTTCGAGCTTTGGATTGGCTTTAAGGCGCGCGATGCTTTCACCAACGAGATAATAGATTTCCGTTTGGTTTTCTTTGAGATCGGCGACGTAGTCTTTCAAGGAACGAAGCGTTTCACCTTGTGTTGTGGTGAAGCGGATAAGCGGTAAGAGCTCATCTTTACGCTCGCGATCTTCATACAGACCTTCTTTGATGGTCGCGCCAAAGGCTTCCCAAATTTTGAGGAATTGTTCTGCGTCATTCTCCGCCGTCTTGGCCAATTCTGAAATCACACGGCTTGTGATGGCTTTGCGAATTTGAGCGAGCTGAACATTGTTTTGCAGCATTTCGCGCGAGATATTCAGCGGCAAATCTTCGCTATCAACAATACCGCTCACAAAGCGCAGATAATTCGGCAAGAGCGACGCGTTTTCAGAAATAAAGACGCGACGGACATAAAGCTTTAAGCCGCTCTTATAATTGGGATCATAAAGATCAAAAGGCCGCATGGTGGGCACGAAAAGCATTACCGCATATGATTGTCGTCCTTCGGCTTTATAATGCAGCGTCAAGGCCGGCTCGTCATAGGCATTGCAGATCGTGCGATAGGCTTCTTTATAATCCTCTTCTGTCAATTCGGATTTGGAGCGCTGCCATAATGCACTTGCTTTATTGATCTGGCGCGAAGTATCGGCATCCACTTGCAGCATGATCGGGAATTGGATGTGATCAGAGTAGCGCCCGACAATCCGCTCAATTTCTTCTTCTTGCAAATATTTCAGTGCATCCGATTTGAGATGCAGAATAATGTCGGTACCGTGTGTGATTGCTTTGGCACGCGTATCGTCGGCGGGTTCCACGGTAAATCCGTCGCCACCTGTTGATGTCCAGATATGGGCTTCGGTCGATCCCGCTTTGCGGCTGATGACTTCGATTTTATCGGCGACCATGAAAGCTGCATAAAAGCCAACGCCAAACTGGCCGATAAGCTGTCCACCCTCTTTGCTTTCTTTGGCCTCCTGGGCTTGTTTGATCCGGTCCATGAAGGCGCGCGTGCCAGAACGCGCAATCGTTCCGAGATTTTCGATCATCTCTTGCTCGGTCATGCCGATGCCGTTATCGGCAATCGTCAAAGTGCCAGCGTCTTTATCCGACTGGATAATAATTTTGAGCTCACTGCCTTCCGCGATTAAATCGGGCTTGTCGAGGGCCTCGTAACGGAGCTTGTCGCAGGCGTCAGAACCGTTCGAGATCAGTTCTCGCAAAAAGATATCGGTTTCGGAATAGATTGAATGCACCATAAGGTGAAGAAGCTGGGCGACCTCCGCCTGAAAAGAATGGCTTCCGGAAGTCGTCTTATTCGTCGCGTTCATGGTAAACCCTTTTTATTGGTACTAGATCCGCGTCGATATAGGTGAAATTTTAGGGTCTACAAGGGATATTAAGATTTAAAATGCCGATTTAGGTGCGATCAACGATAAACTGAGGGTTATCGTGCCGGAATTCTGAAAGTAGTCGTGATGTTGGATAAGCATATTAAAAGCCTGACCGCCCTATTGGGCTCCAACGGGGTTAAATTCGGTTCGGACCTTGAGGCCTATGACCAGGGATTTGACCCTGCGAACCTACTGGCCGGGCTAGCGGCATTGCCACGCGATACTCAGCAGGTTGCGGATCTTTTGGGCTATTGCCACAAGGCTGGATTAAGCATCGTTCCGCAAGGCGGGCGCACGGGCCTATCGGGGGCAGCTAGCTCATCGGCGGGCCAATTGATTTTGATGATGCAAGCTATGGCACAGATTGTCGCCATTGATAGCGTATCGCAAACCGTCATCGTTGAGGCAGGGTGTACCTTGGAAGCGCTTGAAGCGGCTGTTCGCGCGCATGGTCTAACCTGCGGCATTGATTTGGGTGCACGAGGAACGGCGACGATTGGCGGGATGATTGCAACCAATGCCGGTGGTCAGGAGGCCTTTCGGTTTGGCCCGATGCGCCAGCGCGTTTTGGGTCTTGAAGTTGTCTTGCCGGATGGGCGCGTATTGAACGATCTCACGCAAGTCATTAAGGCCAATGGCGGGTATGATGTGAAGCAGCTTTTTATCGGCTCTGAAGGGACACTTGGCATTATCACACGCGCATGCCTGCGTCTTGCACCCTATAAAGGCGAAGCTGTAACGGCTTTCGTTGCTGCGGGTTCGATGGATGGCGCCATTCAACTCTTTCGCCGATTAGAAGCCCATACTCAGGGGCGCCTTCTCCGCGCAGAAGTTATGAATGCCCATCATGTTCAAATATCGGCCAAAGATCATGGTGAGGCTGCGCTTGGCACGTTTGGAGGCGAAAAAGATTGTGTGATTTTTGAACATACCGATGCCGCGATTTTGGAAGAAGAACTAGGCCGCGCGTTGGAAGATGGACTGATCACCGATGCTCTTCTTTGCAAGAATGAGAAGGAGCGTGCAGCAGTTTGGAAAATTCGGGAAGATTGGGCGGTGGATCGCGCCTATCCGAAAGGACTGTGGTTTGACATTTCGGTTCCGCTTTCCGGCCTTGGACACTATGTCGAAGAACTGGCCGCGCGGGTGAAGTCTTATGATCCCGCATTCCATTTGTTTTTCATTGGACATATGGGGGATGGCAATCTGCATGTGACGGTCAATGCCGATCACCCGATTACCGACCATTACAAACCTGTTTCCAAACTCGTTTATGAGCGGTTGAAGGAGATGGGCGGCTTCTTTTCAGCCGAACATGGGATCGGCGTCGAGAAGCGGGGCGCCTTGATCGATCAAAGCGACCCTGTTCGACTGGCGCTGATGCAGGATATCAAGCGCTTGATTGATCCAAAGGGGATCATGAATCCGAACAAGGTTTTCCAAGCTCAGGTGATCGGCGGCAACGCCGCCTAAAAAGCCGCTAAGCATTGGTTCTGGATGTCGCGTTCCTGGATCGAATAGCAGTAGGATTTTTCGCTCTTGATTTGAGCCAAGCAGAAATTCTGAAAACTGCGATTTTGGATGGAATAGCAATAGGCAGCTTCCCGCTTGGCGGCGGCGAGACAATAATTTTGCCGATCCCGGTCTTGGATGGAATAGCAGTGCGACGCGTCTGTGGCATTGGCCGTCGGTGCGAAAGAGGCGGCCGCTATAAGAAGGCCAATTTCGAGCCATAGTCGAGGTTCACGCATGACCAACTCCACGTCTTTTCCTACAAGATACAATTGTCACTTCCCCTGTCAACGTGGTTAATGATTATGGTTAAT
>DAIOVR010000149.1:0-5515 GCA_036758905.1 Beijerinckiaceae bacterium
ACGAAGGCGAACGGGTGTTTCACATCAAATTCGGCTATGGCGCGGTAGCCTCTGTTGATGGGAACAAGCTGACGATTGATTTCGAGAAGGCCGGGCGGAAAATGGTGCTTGAGAATTTCGTCGAGCGGGGGTGAAAGCCAAGGTCCTAATCAAAAACAGTCGACAATCCTATGAGCTTTTGGTATGAATAAGTCATACCAAAACTCTAGGAGTTGTATCATGTCCGGTGTAGCCAAGCGTACCTTCAGCCTTCCCAAAGAACATGCCGATTTTATTGATGCCAAAGTTGCGTCCGGCGATTACGCCTCAGGCAGCGAAGTCATCCGCGAGGGCCTCCGCGCGCTGCAAGCCCGCGACGCGGCGATTGAACGTTGGTTGCGTGAGGAAGTTGTTCCCACCGCGCTGGAAATGAAGGCGCATCCCGAGAGTGGTATTCCGATTGGCGATGTGATGAAGGGCATTCGCGCCCTGCATGCTGAAAGGATTGCCAAAGACTAATGCGACAACGCGATGTCATCTTCTCGGATCAAGCCAACATTGATCTTCGAGAGATCTATAATTGGCTTGCCGATCAAGCCGGACCGTTTGTCGCGCTCGCCTATGTCGAACGGATCAGCGCTTTTATCCATCGGCTCGACCGCGCCTCCGAACGCGGCACGCTCCGCAATGATTTAATGCCCGGCCTGCGCATCATAGGCTTCGAGCGCCGCGTGACAATTGCATTTACCGTCGAGCAAACCCACGTCACCGTCTTACGCGTCTTCTACGGCGGTAAAGATTGGGAAGAGGAGTGGGATGAAGACGAGCCTCCCCTCACCCCTTAAAAATCTCCTCTACCGTCCGCCGCATCACGCCTGCATCGACATCAACACCCGTCCAATATTTGATCCCGATCACGCCCTGATTAACCAGCATGCCGAGCCCGTCGATCACGCGGCACCCGCGCGCTTCTGCTTCGCGGATCAACAGCGTGCGTGGCGGGTTTGGAATGATGTCGGCTACCACCATGGTGGGCGTAATCGACGCCATATCCACATTCACGCGCGCGTCCACATCCGGATAAAGCCCTATCGAGGTTGCATTCACCACAATCGCCGTATCAGCGGGCACCGCAAACGCTTTATCCCACACCACCAATTCCGCTTTCGCTGGCGTTTTCGAATTGATCAAATCCACCAACACCTGCCCGCGTTTTGCATCGCGGTTGACAATCGTGATGTGCGATAATCCCGCAAGCGCCATCTCCACCGCACACGCGCGCGCTGCGCCACCGGCACCAAACATCACCGCGTTTAATCCTTTGGGACTGATCACCGCCATCAGCGATTGCAAAAAGCCTTTACCATCGGTGTTTTCGCCGATGAATTTTCCATCGCGCCGCACCGCGCAATTCACCGCGCCAATCACTTCTGCCGAAGCGCCTAAACCATCGAGATATTGGATCACTTCTACTTTATGCGGCAGCGAGCAATTAAACCCCGCCCATCCCATAGCACGCGCGCCTAAAACCGCATCGGCGAGCTTTTCCGGTGGCACTTCGCAATTGATATAGCGCCAGTCTAATCCATGGTGATGATAGGCCGCCTCCACCATCGCCACCGTCGGGTTTTCCGCCGCAGGCATCGCAAAGGATCCGGTTAACTGGCTCAAGAAATTTCGTGACATCGATATCCCCCTAAAGTGTTCTTAAACGTTTTTCTAACAAGGCCCATTCATCCGCATCGCCTGGCAAACCGAGGCGCAACCAATTCGGCCGATCCTTAAACGCCCGCACGAGAATACCCGATTCAGCAAAGCGCCTGAAATAATCCGCCGCGCGATCCGAAGACACAAGCCGATAAAGCGGCGTGCCGCCTTCAACCGTCAACCCGATCTGGCGCAGCATCGTATCAAGCCGCACCGCTTTCGTGATCAAACTTTCGCGCGTGGCATCCAACCAAGCGCGATCATCGAGCGCCTTGCTACCCACCTCAATCGCCAAGCCCGAAACCGCCCAAAGCCCGATCGCTTGCCGGATCAATTCGGCATCTTCCAAGCCGGCAATCGCAAAGCCAAGCCGCACGCCGGCCAAGCCATAGGTCTTACCAAACGAGCGTAAGATAATCGCCCCGCGCTCGGGCATATAGGGCGCCAAACTCGCGCCTTCATAGAGCACATCCACAAAGGCCTCATCGACGATTAAACGCCCGCCGCGCGCTGCCATTTCTCCGGCAAGCGTCAAAAGCTCGTTCACCGATACATAGCGCCCATCGGGATTGTTCGGGTTCACGATAATCGCGACATCATACCCGGCGAGATCCGCAACGCGCTCGACGGTTTCAACCAGAGCGCCCGCTTTTCGCCAGCAGGTCGCGTGTTCCGTATAGGTGAACCCCAAAATGCCGACGCGTTGAGCGGGAAACAGGCTCGGCAACCGTTCGATCAACACTTGCGTTCCGGGCGCGGCCACAACGCTCTCCACCCGACGCGCGCCATAGGCGGCTTTGGCAATCGTTTCCAAGGCAAAAACCGCATTTTCCTCTGGCAACCGCGTCCAACTTGCCGCAGACAGGTTGGGAATCGGATAGGAAATCGGGTTAATGCCGGTGGAGAGATCAATCCAAGGCTCCGGCGCATCGGGAAAGGCCAGACGGGCCACGCCTAATTTGCCGCCATGGATATAGAGGCTTTCGGACGAAGCGGTTGAAGGATCAGAGGCAGACATGGTCACAGGGGCACTCTTTATCGCGGCAGCGGCGCTGCTGTTTGAAGCGCTCTTTGGTTACCCCCAAGCGCTCTATCGCGCAATCGGTCATCCCGTCACCTGGATCGGCGCGCTCATTTCCCTGTTGGACAGAGTTTTCAACCGCCCCGCCTGGTCCTTTGCCACCTGCCGCGCCTCCGGCGTCTTGGCCCTGCTGCTGCTCTTGGGCATCACAGGCGGCCTAACGCTGATCGCCGAGCACACCCTCATCCAAAGCCAAGAAGGCGTCGTGCTGGCCATCCTCTTGGCCGCAACGCTACCCGCGCAGCGTAGCCTGAATGATCACGTGGTCGCCGTCGCCAACGCGCTCGAGAATGGCGGCGTGGAAGCGGGCCGGAAATCGGTCAGCATGATTGTCGGCCGCAACACATCGGTACTGGATGAAGCGGGCGTCAGCCGCGCGGCGATTGAAAGCCTCGCCGAGAATTTTTCCGATGGCGTGGTCGCCCCCATTTTCTGGACCGCGATGTTCAGCCTCACCGGCGGCGTTCTCTACAAAGCCGCCAATACGGCGGACAGCATGATCGGCCACAAAAACGAAAAGTACCACGCCTTCGGCTGGGCCTCAGCCCGCTTCGACGATCTCATCAACCTCCCGGCCTCGCGCCTCAGCGCGCTGTTGATTATTATAGCCGCAGCGCTTCTCCCCGGCTGCTCGGCATGGCAAGCAATCAAAGCCGTCCACCGCGACGCCCAAAACCACCGCTCCCCCAACGCCGGCTGGCCCGAAGCCGCGATGGCCGGAGCCTTGGGCTTAAAAATCGCAGGACCAAGACTCTACGGCACCGAGATGGTCGACGACGCCTATATGGGCGACGGAAGACGCGAGGCGACTGCAGAGGATATCAGACGTGCGCTGATGGTGTATCGCGTGGCGGCGGTGATTGAAGGGGCAGTGGTGGTGGCGTTGGCGATGATGGTGTGAAGGAACATCAACCGTCATTGCGAGCGATGAGCGAAGCAAACCAGATGATGTTGGCCGTTAAATCACAATATTGCGGTTCACGTCTTGCTTGAAGTAAACGTAAAAGCGAATAAATTTCACCCTAAAAATGTCCATCAACTGGGTTGCTTCGCTCATCGCTCGCAATGACGGATGAAGTAAGCCATAAGCAAACGGCTCCCACTAACCACCCCCCTTGTCATGGCCGCCCTTGTGGCGGCCATCCACGACTTTGCATAACCGATAACGCATCGCCTCAAGTCGTGGATGACCGGGATAAACCCGGTCATGACGGATGATGGCTTGATGAATCGTATTAAACATCAACGTTGAACGAGCCCGTGATTCAGCAGACATGTTTCCGCGCAATTCAGAAAATCTTTTGGCCATAAAATTAGTCCTTCACGCCGTGACATATTTACGTTCGAAACGCACAGCAAGATAACTTACCACAAAAACAATCTCACCCCTTCGTGATATACCTGACCCCATCCAACCCCTGAAAATGGGCATCGCACGTCACAAGCTCAGCACCTCGGTCTTGGGCGGTGGCATAGATAATCGCATCCGCCGTTGAAAGTTTGTGAGCCCTGCAGTACTCAGCTGCCATTAATGCAATCCGCGTATCCAATGGCACGATGATACAAAGTTGCGTAAAGGCGATAACCTCGTCGGCCTTGCCCTCATCCCTTTCGCGAACCAGCCACTTCGTCAGCTCTAGCTGAACAATGGTTGGAACAACCCAATCCGATTGCTGCGGCAAACATTCTGCGACGCTTTTACCCGCCTTGGATCCGATCAGCCATTCGATCCAAGCCGACGAGTCAATAAGCCTAATCAAAAGCGATCATTCCGATCCCGAAAATCATTCGGGTTTGCCCCTTTGGCCATGCCAAACAGATCTTCAACTTTCGGCACGGGGACCAAGAGAACACCCTTGCCCTTTGGAATAAAAGCGAATTGCTGACCCGCTGCCCATGCCTGCTCCGTGCGGACGGCTTTGGGGATCGAAATCTGAAATTTGGACGAAAGCGTTGCGGTATTGGCCATGGGCGTACCTTTTTTGATCGATAAGCAAAGTGTAAGAAAAATTCGACTTTAAAGCAAGAATTTTGTGCCAAACGCCATTTATCGAATCTCTACTTCAAACCCGCTTTTATGTATCACTTAGCGAGTCCTATTATTCCATCTATGTCGATATTCACCTCAAGATGCTCTGCGAGTGCTTCAAGTGTATCTTCTACTATCTGATCATAGGCCAAATCGGAGCCTTTCGCGCCGATCCAGTCGAGCCAGGCGGCGCGCTGGCGGTCGTCGGCAAACAGCCCATGCACATAGACCCCGCGCACCCTGTCGTCGGCCGATCGCGCCCCGTCGAGCTGGCCTGAGACGAACCGCAGCACTGGACGGGCAGTATCGGGCCCCGAGGTTACGCCAATATGCATTTCATAGCCCGAAAACGGGGCATTTCCGTCGATTTTGGTGCCGGAAACCGCCAAAAGCGTCTTTTTGGGTGCCATAATGGTCAAAACATCGAGCAAGCCAAGCCCCGTAACGCCGCCCGCCACGCCCTCAATGCCTTGCGGGTCCTCGATGGTTGAGCCCAACATCTGGTAGCCGCCACAGACACCCAGCACCCGCCCGCCACGCCTCAGATGCGCTTTGAGGTCAATGTCCCACCCCTCGGCGCGGAGTGCGGCAAGGTCGGCGATGGTGGCTTTCGAGCCGGGGATGATCACCAGATCGGCATCGGCAGGAATCGCCTCACCCCGCCTAACCATCAGCAGTTTAACGTCTTTTTCCGCCGCTAGCGGATCAAAATCATCGAA
>DAIOVR010000150.1:0-5397 GCA_036758905.1 Beijerinckiaceae bacterium
TATCACCGCCATAGCATTTCGCTGTCACGTCTTTGCGCAAGGCGGAAATCGTTTCACGCGCGATGATCTTGCCGCCAATCGCTGCCTGGATCGGGATCTGGAAAAGATGCTGCGGTATAAGCTCTTTCAGCTTCTCGCACATCGCGCGACCCCGCATTTCAGCCCGCGTCTTATGGACGAGCATTGAAAGCGCATCGACAGGCTCAGCATTCACAAGGATCGACATTTTCACCAAGTCGCCCGCACGATAATCCGTGATCGCGTAATCGAAGCTCGCATAGCCTTTCGAGATCGATTTCAACCGATCATAAAAATCGAACACGACTTCGTTCAACGGTAGATCATAAACCACCATCGCGCGCTTGCCGACATAGTTGAGATCAATCTGCGTCCCGCGACGGTCCTGGCATAATTTCAACACAGAGCCGAGATATTCATCCGGCGTCAAAATGGTCGCCCGAATCCATGGTTCCTGAATTTCTTCAATCTTCATCACGTCCGGCATATCAGCCGGATTATGAAGCTCAATTTCTTCGCCGTCCTTAAGCGCAAGCTTGTAAATTACGCTTGGAGCCGTCGCGATCAAATCGAGATTGAATTCGCGCTCCAACCGCTCTTGAATAATTTCAAGATGCAACAGCCCTAAGAACCCGCAGCGGAAACCAAAGCCGAGCGCTGCAGACGATTCCATCTCGAACGAGAAGCTCGCATCGTTCAAACGCAACTTGCCCATCGCTGCGCGCAAATCTTCAAACTGCGCCGCATCAACTGGAAACAATCCGCAGAACACAACCGGCTGCGCGGGCTTAAAGCCCGGCATCGCGGAAGCGCATTGCCGCTTCGTTTCCGTAATCGTATCACCGACGCGTGTATCAGCCACCTGCTTGATTTGCGCGGTAATAAAACCGATTTCGCCCGGGCCTAAGGTCGCAACATCATTCATCTTTGGCGTAAACACGCCGATCTTATCGACCGAATAACGGGCATTGGTGCCCATCATCGTGATGTCCATGCCCTTTTTGAGCACACCATCCATAACGCGAACCAACACGACAACGCCGAGATAGGGGTCGTACCAGCTATCGACCAGCATGGCCTTTAAAGGCGCTGTTTCATCGCCCTTCGGTGGCGGTAATTTAATAACAATGGCTTCGAGAACGCCTTCAATGTTCAAACCCGTTTTGGCCGAAATCGGAACCGCATCGGACGCATCAAGCCCGATGACTTCTTCGATCTGTTCCTTGATCCGATCAGGCTCGGCAGCAGGCAAATCAACCTTATTCAAAACCGGAACAATTTCATGTCCGGCATCTAAGGCCTGATACACATTGGCAAGCGTCTGTGCTTCCACACCTTGCGAGGCATCGACGACAAGCAGCGAGCCTTCGCAAGCCGCTAACGAGCGGGACACCTCATAGGCAAAATCGACATGCCCGGGCGTGTCCATCAAATTCAAAATATAGGTCTTGCCGTCTTTCGCCGTGTAGGAGAGGCGGACAGTCTGGGCCTTAATCGTAATCCCGCGTTCGCGTTCGATATCCATCGAATCGAGCACTTGCTCCACCATGTCGCGCGCCGCAACGGCGCCCGTGTGCTGGATCAGGCGGTCGGCCAAGGTGGATTTGCCGTGGTCGATATGCGCGACGATGGAAAAATTACGGATATTGTCAAAGCTGTGCGTTGTCATGGTGCCGCAATAGCAGCAAGAGCCTCATTTTCCAAGCGCCGCCATCGACGCATGGCCGCCATGCGACACAAAAACCCGTTCGCTATTCGCGGCAACTCGCGCTAGACCTCGCGTGATAGCTGTTTCTTGAGCAAGTTGAGCCGAATTGGACCTCCTTCCCTTCCTGTCAGCGCTGTTAAGTGCGATTACCCATGCTGGCTGGAATGCCGCAGCGCGGTCCCGTTCCGATTCGAGCGCAGCCGTTACCGCGACCGTCTTTATGGCGGGTGTCATCTCGGTTCCGGCCGTTTTTGTGATCGGCTTGCCGCCACTCGAGGCGTGGACCTGGCTGGTGCTCGGCATTGCCTTCAACACGACAACGCTCCGCATCCTCGTCGCGATCTATCGGTTGATGCCTTTCGCCATGGCCTATCCCCTCTTGCGTGGCACTATTCCGCTGGCCGTTACAGGATTTAATCTGGCGCTCCTGCCGCACGCGACGCCGGGCATTGTGAGTATTGCCGGGATCGTAATGGTGTCAGCCGGCGTTATTTTAATGGGCTTTTCCGGTCGCCGGCAGGAAAAAATTGGCTGGAAACCGATTGCTTTGGCTGTTTTAGGCGGAATTACAGCGGCCGCCTATGTGATTACCGACGTTAAAGGCATTGCCGCAACGGGCGATCCGCTCGTCTATGGCGTCTCTGCCGCCATCATCAATGCGATTGCCATGCCCGTCTTTTTGCGGATCGAAGGAACGCCCTTTTCACGAATGATGAAGGGCCAGCTCGCTTTCGGCTTTTTCGCGTCGCTGTTTTCGATGGGATCCTATCTCCTTTTCTTGATTGCACTCACCCATGGCCCGATCGGTGCCGCCTCGGCCATTCGGGAAACAAGCGTGCTCTTTGCACTCGGCATTTCGATCATCATGCTCAAAGAAAAAGTAGGCTATCTTCGGATCATTGCCTGCCTTTTGGCTTTCGCGGGTGCTGCCACGCTTCGGCTGGGTTAATCCCTACCGACCGGGCTCAATCAGCTTGGAAATAACCTTCGCTGTATAATCAACCATGGGAATAACGCGGGCATAATTCAGGCGGGTTGGTCCAATGACGCCCAAAACACCAACGATTTTCTGGTTTTGATCGCGGAACGGCGCGGCAATCAAAGACGAACCAGACAATGAAAATAATTTATTCTCAGAGCCGATATAGATCCGAACGCCTTCGCTCGTCTCGGCCCGCGATAACAGATCCATAACGTCTTTTTTCGTTTCAAGATCATCAAAGAGCAGACGAATGCGCTCAATATCTTCCATCGCCTTCAAATCATCGAGAAGGTTCGATTGCCCGCGTACAATTAATTGACGGCTTTCAGGCTCCCCCGCCCAGCTCGCAAGGCCTGAGCCAACAAGTCCCGCCGTTAAAGCGTCGAGCTCGTGCTCGGCATCCCGCCGCGCACTTTCGATCTCATGTTTCAAATCCGAGATCGTCTTGCCTCGGATCCTGTCGGAGAGATAATTCGACGCTTCGACAAGCGCGGAAGAGGGCAGGCCCGGCGGCAAATCGACGATGCGGTTTTCAATGCTGCCATCTTCCGAAACAAGGACCGCAAGCGCCCTTGTCTTCTCAATGCGTACAAATTCGATGTGTTTTAAGGTGGACGTAGCTTTCGTCGTCACGACCACACCCGCGCCCCGCGACAGGCCCGAAAGCATGGAGGACGCTTCTGTCAAAAGGCTCTCTGTCGTCTTTTGTTGCCCCGAAGCGCGAACTTGGGCCTCAATCCTACCGCGGTCTTCGGTCGAGAGGTCGCCAACTTCCATCAATGCATCGACGAAAAAACGCAGTCCGCTTTCGGTTGGTAACCGCCCCGCGCTCGTATGCGGTGCGTAAATGAGCCCTGCACTCTCCAAATCGGCCATCACATTGCGAACCGAGGCGGGCGATAGGGCAATTGGAATAATACGCGACAAATTGCGCGATCCAACAGGCTCGCCTGTCTCAAGATAGGATTCGACAATCCGCCGAAAAATCTCGCGTGAACGCTGGTTTAGGTCGATCAATCCGCTGCCTTGAGAGGCAAATTTATCATCGCGCATAGACGATCCCTATTCCATTAGGCGGCGTAACAAGGGCCGCTCCCTAATGTGAGGCTTCCGACCCGACCGATCAAGATAGAGTTTACCTTGCCGTATCCGTTCGTCACGCATAGAAGAAGTCACCTTTCATTGGAACCATAACCATGCGGCCTTCAAAACGATCCCCAGACGAGATGCGTAAAGTATCGTTCGAGCGCAACATTGCGCGTTACGCCGAAGGTTCGTGCCTCGTAAAATTTGGGGAAACCCATGTGCTGTGCACCGCATCGCTCGAAGAAAAAGCGCCATCTTGGCTGCGCGGATCGGGTAAAGGCTGGGTGACGGCCGAATATTCCATGCTTCCGCGCGCAACCGTGGAACGGACGCGGCGTGAAAGCACGTCCGGCAAGCAATCGGGCCGCACGCAAGAAATCCAGCGTCTGATTGGTCGCTCGCTTCGTTCGGTCGTTGACCTGACCCAGCTCAATGAAAAGCAAATCACGCTGGATTGCGACGTCATTCAGGCCGATGGCGGCACACGAACGGCGGCCATTACAGGGGCTTGGATTGCGCTCCATGACTGTATTGCATGGATGAAATCCCGCTCAATCATCACTGGAAACCCGCTTCGGGACCATGTTGCGGCCATCTCCTGCGGTATTGTGAAGGGCGTACCTGTCATCGACCTCGATTACGTCGAGGATTCATCGGCTGAAACAGATGCCAATTTTGTCATGACAGGCAGCGGCGGCTTGGTTGAAGTGCAAGGCACAGCCGAAGGTAAGCCGTTCTCCGAGGCTGAACTTATGTCGCTTCTGGGGCTCGCCAAAAACGGGATCAGCGGTCTCGTCGCCATGCAGAAATCCGTTATTGGCTAAGAAAAACGCATGTCCGAACCCTTAACAGGCAAAATCGTCATCGCCACGCATAATGCCGGCAAACTCGCCGAAATGCGGGATCTTCTTGCACCTTACGGGCTGGAAACCCTATCGGCGGCGGCGCTCGGACTGCCCGAACCGGTCGAAAACGGTACGATTTACGCCGAAAACGCCGCTATCAAGGCGCATTCAGCCGCGAAAGCGACGGGATTACCGGCGCTTTCCGATGATTCGGGCTTGGCCGTTGACGCGCTCGATGGCGCGCCGGGTCTCTTCACCGCCGATTGGGCCGGCCACCCGCGCGATTTTGGCGCCGCCATGGCGCGCGTGGCCCATGAGCTCAAAAGCCGCGATGTGGAACCGGAAGGCGCCAAAGCGCATTTCGTCTCCTCCTTGGTCTTGGCATGGCCGAATGGCGAAACGCTGATCGCCGAAGGGCGTATTTTCGGTTCGCTCACCTTCCCCCCGCGCGGGTCTCAAGGCTTTGGCTATGATCCGATTTTTATTCCGGAAGGCGAAACACGGACTTTTGGGGAAATCAGCGCCGAGGAAAAGCACGGAATCCGCATGGAAAACGGTCGCCTAACGGGCCTTTCGCACCGGGCACGGGCGTTTATTCGGTTGGTTGAAAAAGCAAATCTGTCACGCCTCACTGCTGACGCATGAAACATGATAAGCAGTCAGCATGAACCATCTGCCTCCCTTTAATGCTGGCTTCGGCGTTTATGTCCATTGGCCGTTTTGTGCCTCGAAATGCCCCTATTGCGATTTTAACAGCC
>DAIOVR010000151.1:0-3248 GCA_036758905.1 Beijerinckiaceae bacterium
GGGGGGGGGCGGAAGCATCGTTAAAAAATTGCATCCGTTGCAATTCTACCTCGCGAAGGCAGGCGATAAAATCATGAAGATCGGGATTGTTTACATTGTCTTTATGGTAGGCGATTGTAACGGGCAGCTCGGGTAGGCGGCAGCGGCTATCATTCAGGACAACAAGTGACTTATCTTGAATAAAACTGGCAAAAAGATCGGGCGGCAAAAGGCCGAGCGCATCGCTGCTTTTAACCTTTGAAAAAATCTGCTCCAGGCTCGTCTCAAAAAAGGCGGCCTTAACCTCGCCGGTTGCCTCATTTTTGACAGCGAATTGGCCGAAGTCTCCCTCAAACAAATGATGATATTGAGGGATAACAATATCGCCCACATGCGGGTAGTTTTTAATATCCCGAAAACTTGGTGCTTTAAGTGATAAAAGAGGATGGCCAGCCCGACAGATAAATTGATTTCGCATAAACGAGAAAGGCCGGATCATCAGCTCAGATGCTTTATCAAACCCAAAAGCCGGCAGGATGGCGAGATCGATTTTGCGTTCGATAAGATGCTCATACACATCGTAAATCGTCTCATTCAAATTGATCGTATAGGGACGCTCAGGGCTCGCTTGCGCTTCGATCGGCTCGATCCATAATTTAGCGGAGCGCTGGCCGCATTGCACGACAAGCGTGCGCTTTGTCGCTGATGTCTTGCTGGATAATTCCCGCTTGGTGGCCTGCAGCTCGGCCTGGATGATCGCAAAATGGGTGAGGAAAGGCGCAACAAACGCCGTAGGCTCAAGCCCTCGCTTCCCGCGCGTGAATAGGATGATATCGAGATCGGCCTCAATGCCTTTAAGCGCTTGCGTTAAAGCGGGTTGGGAAATCGCCAATTCCTCGGCCGCAGCACTAACCGTCCCCCGCCGCGCCACCGCTTCGATCATTTCAAGCTTACGAAAAGTAATTTTAGATTTTATAGACCTTAATTTTTCCATTAAACAGATATGCAGCTCTTTTTAATATATTAAACAGCATTCATAAATCGATAAATGTTGTCGACAATATATTTTTACATCAAGAAACTTCAAACATTGGGGCCAGTAAAGGAATATTATTTGGACCACCAACCGCTTTTTGCACCGCAGCGCGGGCCGTGCGATGATATAGGCCAAACTTCAACATCAGGACGGAATAATGCTGAATAAACCGGTCAAAAGCGGCGATCACGTGTTTCTTGTAGATGGATCGGGCTATATTTTCCGTGCTTTTCACGCGCTTCCGGCGCTGACGCGCAAATCCGATGGCCTGCCGATCGGCGCCGTGGCCGGGTTCTGCAACATGCTGTGGAAGCTTTTGCGTGATTCGGTAGCGGGCGAGCGGCCGACCCATTTGGCGGTCATTTTCGACCATTCCTCCGAGACCTTCCGGAATAGGCTTTATTCCGAATACAAAGCCAACCGGACCGAGCCGCCCGAAGATTTGCGCCCGCAATTTAAACTCATCCGCGATGCGGTTCGCGCCTTCGACATCCCCTCGATCGAGCAGAAAGATTACGAGGCGGATGATCTGATCGCCACCTATGCAAGGCTTGCCACCGAGGCGGGGGCTACCACCACCATCGTCTCGTCCGATAAGGATTTGATGCAGCTCGTGGGCAATGGCGTGTCGCTCTACGACACGATGAAAGACAAGCGCATTGGCCGCGAGGAAGTAATCGAGAAATTCGGCGTCGGGCCGGAGCGCGTCATCGACGTGCAATCTCTGGCGGGCGACAGCGTCGACAATGTGCCCGGCGTGCCGGGTATCGGGATCAAGACGGCCGCGCAGCTGATTGAGGAATATGGCGATCTCGACACGCTTTTGGCGCGCGCAGGCGAAATCAAACAACCCAAGCGCCGCGAGGCTTTGATCGAGAATGCCGACAAAGCCCGCATCTCGCGCGATCTTGTCAGGCTCGAAACCCATGTGCCGCTGGATGTGCCGCTTGAAGATTTGGCGGTGCATGATCCTGATCCCCGCCTGTTGATCGCCTTCCTGAAAGCGATGGAATTTAATTCGGTGACGCGCCGCGTTGTGGAAGCCTATGATGCCGAAGCCTCCCTGATTGAGGCCGACCCCGAGCTCGCCAAACCCGGTGCTGGGACATCTTGGCAAAGCGGGGCGACAAAACCTGTCACGGCGGATGAGAAGCCTGCGCGGGCGGACGGCGCGTCCTGTGGTGCAACGGCTGCTGCTGACGCAGGCCTATGGACGCCGCAAGCGCTTGTGGCAGAACGCGCAGCGGAAGCTGTTGCGCATAAGATTGATCGCTCGGGCTATTTGACCATTACGGATCTTGCCACGCTTGATGCCTTTATTGCTGAGGCGCGTGAGGAAGGCGTTGTTGCGGTTGATACTGAAACGAGTGCGCTTGATGCGATGGCGGCGGATTTGGTGGGTGTATCGCTTGCGGTGCGCCCGGGGCGCGCCTGCTATATTCCGCTGGCGCACCGTAGTGAAGGATCAGCCGATTTATTTGGTGGCAATGAATTGCTCGCAGGACAAATTCCGATCCGCGATGCGATTGCGCGGTTAAAGCCTTTGCTGGAGGACCGCTCGATTCTCAAAATCGGGCAGAACCTCAAATATGATTGGAATGTGTTAAAGCGCCACGGCATTGAAGTGGCGCCTTATGACGATACAATGTTGCTCTCTTATGTGCTCGATGCCGGACGCGGCAACCATGGCATGGATGAACTCGCGAAACGCCATTTGGGCCATGAGACGATTCCCTTTGCCGAAGTCGCAGGCTCCGGCAAAAACTTTATGGGCTTTGCGCGCGTGCCGCTTGATAAAGCCACCGCCTATGCGGCGGAAGATGCCGATGTCACCTTGCGTCTATGGCGGGTGTTGAAGCCCCGCCTTGTCGCTGAACACATGACCAATGCCTATGAGACGCTGGAGCGTCCACTGGTCGATGTGCTCGCGCGGATGGAGCGGCGCGGCATTTCGATTGATCGACAAATTCTCTCGCGCCTCTCGGGTGAATTCGCGCAGACCATGGCGCGGCTTGAAAGCGAAATTCATGCGCTGGCGGGCGAGAATTTCAATCTCGGTTCGCCCAAACAATTGGGCGATATTTTATTCGGCAAAATGGGTTTGCCGGGTGCCAAAAAAACGGCAACAGGCGCATGGGCCACGGGCGCACAAATTTTGGAAGATCTGTCGGATCAAGGCCATGAATTGCCACGGCAGATTTTGAATTGGCGGCAACTCTCCAAGTTGAAATCC
>DAIOVR010000151.1:3348-5341 GCA_036758905.1 Beijerinckiaceae bacterium
CCATGAATTGCCACGGCAGATTTTGAATTGGCGGCAACTCTCCAAGTTGAAATCCACCTATACGGATGCGCTGCCAAATTTCGTGAACAAAGAAACAGGGCGCGTGCACACTTCGTTTTCGCTCGCGGCCACAACGACGGGGCGTTTGGCCTCATCCGAGCCGAATATTCAAAATATTCCGGTGCGCAATGAAGAGGGGCGCAAAATCCGTGCGGCCTTTATTGCAACGCCGGGGAATAAATTGATCTCCGCCGATTACTCGCAGATTGAGCTTCGCGTGTTGGCGCACATGGCGCATATTCCGCAACTTACCAAAGCTTTTGCGGATGGCATTGATATTCACGCGATGACCGCTTCTGAAATGTTTGGCGTGCCGGTGGAGGGCATGGACCCGATGGTGCGCCGTCGTGCGAAGGCGATTAATTTCGGGATTATCTATGGCATCTCGGCCTTTGGCTTGGCCAATCAGCTCGGCATCGGGCGCGAGGAAGCGGGCGCCTATATCAAGAAATATTTTGAGCGTTTTCCCGGTATCAAAGATTATATGGAATCGACGAAAAAATTTGCGCGGGAACACGGCTATGTTGAAACCGTGTTTGGCAGGCATTGCCATTACCCGCAGATTGCATCATCCAATCCGAGCGAGCGTGCCTTTAACGAACGCGCGGCGATTAATGCGCCTATTCAAGGCACAGCGGCCGATATTATCCGCCGTGCGATGATACGCATGGAAGATGCGCTTCATGCCGCCAAACTCAAAGCGGGCATGTTGCTGCAGGTGCATGACGAATTGATTTTCGAAGTGCCCGAAGACGAAATTGAGGCGACAATCAAAGTCGTCACCCGTGTAATGGTGGACGCCCCGCACCCGGCGGTGCAACTCACCGTGCCGCTACAAGTGGATGCGCGCGCGGCGTCGAATTGGGACGAGGCGCATTAAGCATAGGCGTGGTTCGACACGCGCCTTTGGCGCGGCTCACCATGAGGGGTGGGGCTGTTCGAGGAGACGCTCCTCATCCTGAGCCGGATCGCGAGGTCCGTGTCGAAGGACGCGCTTACTCGGCGGCTACCGGCAGGCTAATCGGGCAGCTCACGCCCGTGCCGCCCAAGCCGCAATAGCCGTTCGGGTTTTTGGCCAGATATTGCTGGTGATAGGTTTCGGCGAAATAGAAGGTTTCGGCGGGGATGATCTCGGTTGTGATGGCGCTATAGCCCGCTTGATCGAGCTTTTGCTGATACATGGCTTTTGAAGCCTCGGCTGCTGCGTGTTGCGCGGGCGAATAGGTGTAAATGCCCGAGCGATAGGTGGTGCCGACATCATTGCCCTGCCGCATGCCCTGCGTCGGGTCATGCGATTCCCAAAAGAGCTTCAAAAGCTCCTCATAGGTCACGCGTGCCGGATCAAACACCACGAGTACCACTTCATTATGCCCGGTGAGCCCCGTGCAGGTTTCCTCATAGGTCGGGTTGGGCGTAATGCCAGCGGAATAGCCCGCGGCCGTCACATAAACGCCCGGCATCTGCCAAAATTTACGCTCCGCACCCCAAAAACAGCCCAAACCGAACATGGCCGTCTCAAATCCTGCAGGATAGGGGCCTTTGAGCGGATTTCCGTTCACAAAATGGGTCGAAGCCGTGGGAAGCGGGGTAGAGCGGCCCGGCAAAGCCTCCTCAACCGTCGGCATGCGGGGCGATTTGCGAAAGCTGAACATATGGCTTCTCCGGGTCACGCAGGGGTTATCCCTATGTAGGCACGAATAAATCCGGTTGCCAGCCCCTATTCGAGCCGAAATGGTTGCAAGCCGTTCAGTTCAGTTTATAAGAGCGCGAGTTTTCCGCGGTGCCTTCTAATGCGCCGAAGACGGAGGGGTGGCCGAGTGGTTTAAGGCGCACGCCTGGAAAGTGTGTATACGGGAAACCGTATCGCGGGTTCGAATCCCGCCTCCTCCGCCAGAAACACTTTTAAGCCATTGATATTGTTGGTTATTTGGAT
>DAIOVR010000152.1:0-3398 GCA_036758905.1 Beijerinckiaceae bacterium
GATACGGTTGAGCAGATCAGCGGTGCCATCACACCCTTCTTGGGCAATTTTGGTGGCAAGCTTTTATTCGGCTTGGGAATGTCGGGTGCAGCAATGGTTGGTGCTATTGTTGTTACCCTTACAGCCGCGCGAACACTAAGCGAAGTACTCGGTGTCAAGCATAGTCTAGAGCACGAGCCTGCAGAAGCCGTTTGGTTTTATGGAATTTATACGGCAACGCTTATTATTGCCTCACTGGTTGTCTTATCGGGAATTAATTTGATTACCCTTAGCGTTGGTGTTCAGGTGCTGAATGCACTTTGTTTACCGATTGTGCTGGGCTTTCTGTTTCTTCTCGCCCAAAGACTACCCGAGCCTTATCGGTTAAAGGGAATCTATGCTTCGGTATGCCTCGTTATTATGAGTGTAACGACGATGCTTGGGGTTTATTCTGGCGTTGCAGGTCTATTAAATTAATTGCCGCAGCTAGGCCTGTGTTGGACCCGTTTCGTTGTTTATTATCCTTCGGCCAGACGAGGGTAGAGACGAGCTGCAATCGCAACACATAATCCTGAAATGACGAATAATATGCCGAAATCTTGCAGCAGTCCGAATTTACTCAGCCCATCTTTCAACATCAAAGCACGAATTCCATCGACCTCATATGTCAATGGATTGCCCCATGAAATGATCTGCAGCCATCTGGGCATAATCTCGATGGGATAAATCGCATTGCTTGCAAAGAAGATTGGCATCGTCAGTACCTGTCCGATCCCCATAAAACGTTCCCGCGTTTTAACCAGGCAAGCAATGATCAAGGAAAAGGTTGAGAAAAGTGCTGAGCCTAACCAAATCAAGGCTGTAACGCCCAATATATGCAGCGGCGTAAATGAGAGTTGGATGCCAAGAATAATGGCAAGCGCATACACGATAAATGCTTGCGATATTCCCCGAGCACCTGCCGAAATAGCTTTGCCCAGGACAAGAGCACTACGCGGTGCGGGGCTTACCAGCTGTCGATGCAGTACCCCAAGATCACGCTCCCAAATGACCGATATCCCATAAAATATCGCAGAAAATAGGACGCTTTGAGCAAGAACGCCAGGCGCCAAAAAATCGATATAAGAAACGCCACTTGTGTTTAGTCCTCTAACATTTGCCATCACCTCACCGAAAAGCAGAAGCCATATAACGGGCTGAAATGCGCGGGTTAATAATTCACTGGGGTCACGGCGTAGCTTGCAAATTTCCACGTCTGCAACCGCCAAGATTTGAGTTAAATAATCAATCAATTTAAAAATAAAATTTGCCCTAGGCATGGGCTCGCGCACTATCGCGGCTTTGTTGAACGATCCGAAGCGATCCGTCGAATTCACTTTCGGCTCCAGTTATTTTAGCAAATACATCATCCAAGCTTGCATTAGGGCCTAAACTTGATTTTAAAGCCTCGGGCGTTCCTATCGCTTTTAATTTTCCTCCATGCATAATGCCAATCCAATCACACAGGGTCTCAGCTTCATTCATTTGATGGGTTGCCAGAAGAATGGTCATGCCGACCCGATCTCGTAATTCGCGCATATGATTCCAGATGCTATGGCGTGCCACGGGATCAAGGCCAACGGTCGGTTCATCAAGAAAAAGAACGGCAGGTTCATTCAACATCGCTTGAGCAATTTCAAGGCGTCTAATCATGCCACCAGAATAATGTTGCACAAGCCTATCCCGTGCATCAATCAATTCCATTCTTTCTAATGCTGCCTCTATATGCTTTTTTCGTGCTTGCCTCGGCACCAAATAGAGACGCGCCGACATCAGCAAATTTTCATATCCGGTTAAATTGCCATCGGACGAAACCAATTGCGGCACATACCCTATATGAGCTCGTACCTTGGAGGGCTCACTCACAAGGTTATATCCGCTGACAAAAGCGTCGCCTGAGCTCGGTGGCAATAGTGTAGTTAACATTTTGAGAAGGGTAGATTTCCCGGCGCCGTTCGTCCCAATGAGTCCGACAATTTCGCCAGCGTAGATTGTTAAATTTATTCGGTCGACGGCTACCAGAGTTCCATATCGCTTCGTTAACTCGACTGTTTTGATTACGAGATTGGACGAGGCCACGGTAGGGTATCCCGATTAAGGGTCAGAGCGAAACGAACAGGCATGACACAATGCCACCTGATCGCCCCATTATCGTCTGAATTACTCCCTATGGAGATTTATCAATTGTCGTGACTAATTATACCCGTTAGCCATTGCTATCATTCAGCGCTGGCGGCCGCCAGCGGGCTAGGCGTTCTTCAATGCGGGTCATGATCCATTCGGCGCCTAGCACCACAACAACGATGATCACAATCGCCGCATACATTTCCGCCGTATCATGCACGCCACGCGCGGTCTGAATGATGAAGCCGATGCCATAGCGCGAACCAATAAACTCACCGACAATGGCCCCCACAATCGCAAAGCCGAAGCTGATATGCAGGCTCGCAAAAATCCAGCTCATGGCTGACGGAATGATCACGTCACGCGTCAGCGCCCATTTCGATGCGCCAAGAATTTGTGCATTCGCAATCATCGCGCGATCGGCTTCGCGTACCCCTTGAAACGCATTCGAGAAGACCACGAAGAACACCATCACAAAGGAGAGTGCTACTTTCGACCACAAGCCAAATCCAAAGAGCAAAATGAAAATGGGAGCGAGAACCACGCGTGGAATGGCGTTTAGAACCTTGATATAAACCGATAGCACATCGGACGCCATTTTATTGCGTCCCAGAGCAACGCCAAACAAGACCCCGAAGACTGAGCCAAACAGGAAGCCAATCAGCGCTTCTTCCATCGTGATGTAAAGATGGTACCAGAGCGAGGCTTCGTCTGTTCCCTCGGTAATCAACTCATAAAGCCGAACGGCAATTGCCGATGGGTATGAATAGAAAAATGAATCGATGATGCCGGTACGCGCAAAGACTTCCCACGTTCCGAGCAGGAGGGCGAGAATGGCCAGCCGCCAAACAATAACGAGATGGCGATGGCGCAAGGCTGCTGCAACGGCTGCGGCTTCTATCTCGGCGTCCGATGTGCCGGGAGCATAAAGGATCGAGCCGCCCTTACCAATTTCAATCGGGTTCATCTTGGAATGCCTTATGCCGCTTCGCTTGCATCGGCGCCGAATTGAACTTCTTCGCGAAGGTCTTGCCAGATGCGTTTCGAGATTTCGATGAAATTGGGTTGATAGCGCAAATCCGCAAGGACACGCGGCCTTGGGATATCAATGGTATGAATGGCTTTCACCGTCGCCGGGCGTGCAGTCAACACATAGACTTTATCTGCTAACGCAATAGCTTCTTCCAAATCATGGGTAACAAAGACAACGGCCGCCTTGGTCGCTGACCATAGATTTAATAATTCCTCATGCATCA
>DAIOVR010000152.1:3498-5340 GCA_036758905.1 Beijerinckiaceae bacterium
CCGCTCGATGGTTTTCCAAGGCCAGTGATCAGATTAAGCGTCGTTGATTTTCCGCATCCCGTCGGGCCGACAAGGGCCACGAATTCACCGCGTGCAACGCTTAGATTAAAATCATTCAGTGTCGCAAAAGACTTTCCATCGGGGCTTAAAAAGCGCCGATTAACATTGATGAGCTCGATGGCTGGAGAAGCGAGTGGAGTAGATGCGACGCTCATCGGTTTCCTTTATTGGATCAGGCAAACAAGGTCGCGCCGATAGCGTAAGCCATCGGCGCGTCTATGATTATTTTGCAGCCTTTGCGAATTCCGTCGTATAGGTCTTAGACAAATCAATTGTCTTGCCTTTGACGTTTTTAGAGAAGCCGGAAAGCACGGATAAAACGGTTTCAGGTCCGCCCTCAGGCATAATACCATCTTTGGTGTACATGCCTTTGCCGCCTTCAAGCGCCTTTACATAGCTATCGCGATCGCCAACGAGATATTCCTTTGGCATCTGATCAGCAATCTCGCCTGCGCTATGCGTGTCGATGTAATGCAGCGTTTTGACAATCGCATTCACGAGCTTTTGCACTTCGTCTTTGTGCTTTTCGACGTAATCGGTTGCCATATAAAGCGATGTCGCTGGATAAGGCCCACCGAGTGCTACTTTCGTGTCTGCATTCGAGCGTAAATCGACGAGGATTTTAGCCTCTCCGGTTTTCAGCAAACGTGAAATCGTAGGCTCGGTTGTCATGCCTGCTTGAATCTTGTCTTGCTGCATCGCTGCGATAAACGTATCGCCTGCACCAACAGCTACCGAGCTAAACTCACCCAGCTTTACGCCATTTTTGACGGCAAGATATTGCGTCAAGAAATTGGTCGATGAACCAAGGCCCGTCACACCCAAGCTCTTATCCTTGAAATCGGCAGGTGAGTTAATTTCAGGATGCTTGGTTGAAACAAGTTCAACTTCACCCGGTGAGCCATTGATTTGCACGACGGACTGCGCAAACTTACCCTTTGATTGAAGATCAACGCAATGGTCATAAAAGCCGCCAACGCCCTGCACGGCACCGGCTAGCATTTCGTCTTCGGCGTCAACGCCCGACGGTTCCGATAGCAGCTCCACATCGAGGCCTTGTTCGGTGAAATAACCGAGCCGTTGCGTCAACATAAAGGGGAGATAAATTTGCTTTTCTAAGCCACCCACCATGATGCGGATTTTATCAGCGGCTTGAGCGCCCGAGGTAAGCGCTGTTGCGCCCAGCATGGTAGCGATTAAAATGCCACGAAGGCCCATTGATTTTGGTTTCAAGACTTCCTCCCTTGATGAACGGCGTTGCCCCAAAGTTGATTAAGTGGGTCTCGGTTGCGCCGCAATAGGGTTCAGTCTACCTGCTTTTTTACTACTTACAATCGCGCTGCTACCCCTCAGCCTGCTCATTTTTTAGGCCTCCGCATTCCATAAACATATTGATGTGGGTCAATGCCTATTGCTTAAGCCGGACTAGGGTGGGTGGTCAGCTGCCTATCAGGTCGCTTTAAAAGCGATATTAGAAATCCCAAAGGCATGGCAGCTTAAGGAGGTTTGTAATGAAGCGTGTATTATTGATCGCGATGTGTGTTATCGGCGGCTTAACGGCCAATGCCGTCGCAGAAGACCTCGATGCGGGAAAGACGCTCTTTACCGCCAATTGTCAGAAATGCCATGGCGCCAACGGCCAAGGTGGCATTGGCAAAAAGCTGGTTGGGGACGCCACCAAATGGGAATATGAGGCCTTTAAGAACGCTGTTCTCAATGGCCTGGACGATGAGGGGCACAAGTTAAAACAGCCTATGCCGCTTTTTGGTAAGGTTGGCCTTA
>DAIOVR010000153.1:0-5324 GCA_036758905.1 Beijerinckiaceae bacterium
AATGTCGCTCGCGCTCCGACGATTATGAAGGGTGAAACCATTACCCTTTCAGCAGAAGGCGATGGTTTTTCGATTGAAACACCAGGCCGTGCAGAAGAAGATGGATATGAAGGCGATATTTTGGCCGTTCGGAATATTAAAAGCGGCATTGTGATAACGGGTCGTGTGGCCCATGCCGGCTTGGTTTTGGTGCGCTAAATTAAGTATTTGGAGAATGAATTTCTAATGTCTGAGATTGCCCTTCTCGATACGATTGGTCGAACAGCTGATATTTTGGCTGCGATGGAATCCTCCATTTTGGAGAAAGACCGTTCGTTGATCGAAACGCTGACCTTTGATCTTCACGCCGTTCTTGCAGGAATCACCGCTTGCGCACCGGGTTCCGATGACGAGCGTTCCCGCGCCGAACACGTTTTGGAGACAACCATCCGTCTTGAAAAATTGCTTGCTGATCGAATGGCTGCTAAGGATACTATTAGTGTTCGGCGAAAGCTGAAAAATAAACCGGGTCGTGTTAGTTATTGTCAATGAGCGTAGCAGACTTCTTTATCGTATGTGCCATTTCTCTGGTCTTTTCCGGCTTGCCGGCAGCGGCTGCGATTTATTACGTCTATCGTAAAAACGCGCTTCAGCATTCATCGGCACAATCCAAGCTGGATGAGCTTTCGGATCGTTTGGCGACAATCGACTCGTCGGTTGTGCGTTCCAGCATCGCCTTAGAGGGTTCCTTTACCGAGACCATCCGGAAGGTTCAGGCAGAAATTAAGTCGCTGGAAATCGTATTCCGCGGGGCTGGCCAGACTACGCGCGAAAATCCTGAGTCGGTTGATGCGGCCATCCGCTTGGCCCGTGAGGGTGTTTCAAGCGATCTGATTGTCGCCAAAACCGGATTGCCCGTTCATGCGGTTGAATCGATTATTTCGCTACATGGCGGCCGCCGTTAACATTCCTTAAATTCGCTATTATTTTGACTTCGTATTGAGCCGAAGTATTGCGCCCGTTACCATTTCGAGTTTTGCCACGTCGCCGGGCCGACCGATGGCAATTCGTCCGCGGGGATGAAATCCATCTTTAAACGCAGTATCCCTTAAGAGATAAGGGCCACCCGTGATCAATATCATTACGCTCGAAGCATAAACGACGCCAAAGGCTAAGGGACTTGTGACATATCCAATACCGTATAAAAATAAGGTTGCCCCCATCATTTGCCAAAGCCGAAAATAGCCATATGCAATTACGGGAACAGGCCACCATATTGGAGAGATGTTGTCTGGAATTAATAACAACGCGTCATTAGGTCGAATGCAGGAATGATATTGCATCCAAGGTCCGTCTGTTTCGAGCGTAATTTCATCGGGAATGGGATAGGCCTCTAGGATGGCACCGAAAGCGCCGCCCGCAGGCGAAACGCGAAAGATAATTGCATCGCGCTGGATGACGATCCATTCGTTCGAGCCCGATAAATCCTCTAAAACGCTCGGCATTTCGACAGCTTCAATCGGCTCATGTTTACCGAGTTTTAACACGATATCACCGGGGATTAGGCCCATTCGCTCCGCTGGCGTTCCCTTTTGAATATCCTTTACCCGGGCTGCCATGCCTGAGAAGACTTCTGTTTTAACCGCCATCGAAAATCTCCATATAAACCCATATATTTATGGGTATTTGATCATCGAATCGGTCGTGACTACGGGCTTTCTCGCCCTGGATTTTTGTTGCGCGTCCATTGTCGCTGCCCTCGCAACGGCCGCTTGTTGATTTTTGGTAATGTCTTCGATTTGCTTTGCGATATCCATTTTCGGATTATTCGCTTCCATCGCCTTAATTTGCTCGCGCATGGCGTCGGCAACCTGGCCAACTATCAATTTGTTCGAGGCAAGTAAATCATCAACAATCTTGCGGGTGGCCGGTGGCATCTGATTAATAATCTCACCATTCTCAATGAGCTTGGCTTCAATAGCCTTTTGGTTGGTTAGGTCACCTTGCATCGCTACTTTAATTTCCTCCTGCTGTTCGGAGAGAGCTGCAAGCCGTTTTTCAGTCGCATTTGCCGCCTGCTCAACGCGCGTAGCGGCTTCGGTGAACGCATTAACTTCTTCTGCAAATGCCATCAAAGCATCACGGTTAACATTGGTAATCGAGTCAAATCGGTTCATCGCTTTAAAATAGAAAGCAACCGAAACGCCGAGCGCGATCGACGCCATAAAGAGAAAGATAACACCCGTTCCAAGCAGCACTTTGTTCGAACGCGAATTGCCCGCAACGAGATCATTCACCTGCTTTTTGAGGCGCTGAATTTCTTTTGACGCATCGGTCGCAGTGCCAGCGGAGGCCAATGCAAGCTGAATCGACTCATCAATCGAGGGCTGAACTTTTACAGGCTTTAAGCTGCTGAGTGGTGCATCCGCTTTCGGTGCTTCAGCCTCGTGATGCTCTTCTGCCTCATGATGAACTTCTGGTTCGCTCGGTGCGGGAGCAGGCGCTGCAGCAGGCTTTTTTGGGGCGCTCATGATAAATCTCCTTGAAGGGCGAATGGCGCATAAGTTGACATCGAACGCATCCGGCATGGTTCACCGGAATTGCTCATAATATCTCTCGCCGGATGTTGGCGTGACATTAGCCCGAAGGCTTTGCAGCCATAGGGCCGTGCCGCCTTATGGGTGATCGTAAAGTTCCTGCATCCTTGGCAGGATGTTACGGGCGTTTTAAAGACGACTTGTTGATGGCCAGTAAGATTAGACATTGTTTTTCTCTAATGAACGACCATTGCCATCGAAGCGTAATTCTTCTGGCACTTCAATTTCAGGCTTTTCGCCTTCAGCACCCGCATGGAATACGAAGCTAAGAACAGTTGCTACGGCGCGATAGAGCTCGGCATGGATCTCGCTGCCAATCTCGGATGTAAAATAAAGCGCACGGGCTAAAAGCGGGTATTCCAATACGGGTAGCTTCTTTTCAGCAGCCAATTCGCGGATAGATTTGGCCACTTGATCGGTGCCCTTCACAACGACTTTTGGAGCGGATCCCTTTTCGAAATCATAGCGCAATCCAATCGCAAAATGCGTCGGGTTTGTAATGATAACTTGAGCTTGCGAGATATTGGCAATCGACCCGCGATCAGCCGCTTCGCGCTGCATACGGCGTATTTTTTGTTTGATCTCGGGATTACCGTCCGATTCTTTAGCTTCATCTCTGACCTCTTGCTTGGTCATTTTGAGGCTAGCGTTATGTTTATTCCATTTAATAAACATATCGATTACAGCAATTAATACGGCGCCAAAAATTAGCACCAACAATGTCGATATCACAATCGAACCTGCCTGGCTCATCGCAGCTTCAAAGGGAAGCGAGTTTAGCACCATGATTTCTGCTATGCGGCTATTGAGATAATAAACCCCAAAAGCCCCGACGATCGCAAGCTTTACGATCGATTGCCCAAGTTCGATCAAAGCACCGACACCAAAAATTTTTGATAAACCGCTGATAAGTGACATGCGGCTCGCTTTGAAGGCTATATTTTGAATCATAAAATGAAAGCCACCAAAGGCAATTTGGGCCACAAAAAGAAGGATAACGAGTGGTATTGAAAATATGCTCAAGGGCACCAGCATATCATAGAACCGTGTCCCCAACACCGTTAAGAGAGGAACATCCCGTTGCAAAATGTCGGAGATATCGATGCCAGAACGAAATGCGCCTAATAACGACGTGAAATAATAATGGCCACCAATACTTAATTGTAATCCACCGCCCAACATAACAACTGCTAGAAGCAAATCTTTCGATGTAAGGACATTACCATCATCAAGCGCTTGATCTAGACGTTTGCCTGTTGGTTCTTCTGTCCTTTCCTGACCGTCATCCTCTGCCATCAGCGTGCTCCTGATCCAGATAGAAGAACAACGCGCGTCTGTTTGGCGATTTCGACCAAAAGGCTAGACATATTGTTGGATAGGCTTGGGATAGCAATCAGGATCAATAAGATTGCTCCGATTAGCGTAATTGGAAAGCCTACTGAAAAGAGATTGAGCTGCGGAGCAACGCGGGTCAACATGCCGATGGTGAGTGTCAATAAAAACAACGCTAAGATGATGGGTAGGCTAATGAGTAGCGCAGCCGAAAAAATAACTCCCGCAGATTTGATGAGGTTCAGTAGTGCTTCTGGCCTGAAAATACCGGTTCCAATTGGCATGGGTTGGAAACTGGCTGCGAGTTGTTGCAGTAAAATATGCGGCCCTTCGAGGGTCATAAACGTCAGCAACATCATCACGGTCATGAACTGGGTGATCACGGGGGATGACGAACCCGTATAGGGGTCAAGCATCGAAGCAAAGCCAAGCCCCGATGCCGTTGAGACTTGTTCGCCCATTAATGAAATCGCCGCAAAGGCCAACTGAAACATCAAGCCGATGGAGGTGCCTATAATCGCTTCATTGACGATAGCCATCACGCCCTGTGGCGATAAGATATCGATTTTAGGGCTATCAATTGAATCGAGCATCAATACGGCTATCGATAACGCGATCACTACACGGATTGGTACGGTCACAGAGGATGTTGAAAACATCGGCGCCGTGATCAACATAGCGCTGATGCGGATGGAAACCAGCATGAATATAACAAGTTGGTCAAGTAGGTGCGGACTGTCTAAAACAATCATCGGTTCACCTTGCTGACTTCGATAAAGATCGTCTGGAAATAGCTTGTCAGCGTTGAAATCATAAAAGGAGCCGATAGCGCTAATACGATTCCGACAATGAGTAATTTTGGAACGAAGGCAAGTGTCGCCTCGTTAATGGATGTTGCGGCCTGTAAAATACCGATCAGCAATCCTGCGATAAGAGCGGCGATCAAAACGGGAAGCACCGTTAAAACGGTGCTGTAAAGTGTCTCGCGTCCAATCGCGATGAATTGTTCGTAGGGCATCGGTTATCCTCCCCGCGTGAAGCTCTCGACAAGCGAGGAGAGCGTGAGAGACCAACCGTCAACAATAACAAACATCAGCAGCTTCATCGGTAGTGAAATCATCATTGGCGACAACATCATCATACCGAGCGACATCAGAATACTGGCAACTACAATATCGATAACGAGAAAGGGCAAATACAGCAGGAACCCAATGGTAAAGGCCGTCCGCAATTCGCTGATGAGGAAGGCCGGCACAGCAACTAGAAAGGGCACATCGGCAGGGCTTTCATAGGCCTTATCGCCGCGTAGTTCGGCCACCATCAAAATATCGGCCTGTCGCGTTTGCCGCATCATGAATTGCTTCATAATGCCACCCGTCCGAATGCCCGCTTGTTCAATAGAAATTTGGCCAGCCG
>DAIOVR010000154.1:0-5247 GCA_036758905.1 Beijerinckiaceae bacterium
GTGACGGGCAGCAACCGCTGCATTGTTGACGAAACAAAACCCCATGGCAGTCTTCGTCTCGGCATGGTGACCAGGCGGGCGTATGGCGGCAAAGGCGTTATCGACCTCACCGCCCAACACCGCGTCCACAGCACGCGTTGCAGCGCCCGCGCCGCGTAATACGGCCTCCCATGTGCCGGGTGACATCGTGGTATCGGCATCGAGTTGAACAAGGCCAGAGCGTGGATTGGCCTCTTCGATCGCATGAACATAATCCGCCGGATGGCAGCGCAGCACCGCCTCGATATCCACCTCGGGCGCTTCCTCGCGGATCAGCTTGGCGAAACGCTCGCTCGACAGCACCTTGTCCACCGCGCGAATGCGATCGGGCCGCTCAGGATGCCCCGACGGTGTTTCATGCCCAGCAAAGCAGGGATGCGTGACGAGAAGGGTGCTCAATCCTCTAAACCGGCTCAGTCACTACCGAGATAGAAGGAGGCGTGAATGGCCTTCTCCGCTGGCTTTTTCGCCTTTAGCATTTCGGCAGCGGCAGCCACGGCGGGAATGCCAATTTTTCCAAACGCCTGCGTTGCAGCCTCTGATGGCGCACGGCGATGGCCGCTGATTGAGGCCTGCATCTGGGTTGATTGCGGGTATTGATGACGTTGCTCGCGGGACATTGTTCCACTCCTTTTGATTATTCTCGTCCTTTGATGACAAGAATAACTGATTCATTATGGACAAATCATGGCGGCATTGTCCGTTGCCTCAATTTTTAATGAATTTATTGTGACATCGAGCTTAAAGAAGCGTAAATCTATCCGCATTATTGCGAATTAATCTGATAATTCAGGAACTCTTATGCCTTTAAAAGCCATTTTATTTGATAAAGACGGCACATTGCTTGATTTTGATCTTACATGGGGTGCCGCCGGCTATCATGTGATGAAAACCATCGCGCGGGGCGATGAAAAAGGCTTCGAGCGCCTCGTCGATGTCACCCATTACGATCTTGAAACCCGCCGTTACCGCCCGACCTCCGAAATGGTCGCGGGTTCACTGGATGAAATCGGCCCGCTTTGGGCCAAAGCGCTTGGTCGCGACGACCATTCAACTGTCGGCGATGAAATTAATACGCTCTTTATGGCGGCCGCTCCCGATTATATCGTCCCGCTTGATGATCCGGCCGCCATCCTGTCCGGCTTGGTAGACAAAGGGTATCGGCTCGGCATCGCCACCAATGATTCCGAAGCTGCAGCCCTTCAGCAGGCTGAAATCATGGGGCTTATCCCGCATCTCGATTTTATCGTCGGTCATGATTCAGGCCATGGAAGAAAGCCTGATCCGGGAATGGTGGAAGCCTTTGTGCACCACACGGGCCTTTCCCCCCAAGAAATAGCACTCGTGGGAGATTCAACGCATGATCTCCACGCCGCCCGTAAGGCAGGCGCCGTGGCGATCGCCGTTTTAAGCGGCCCTGCAACCCGTGAAGACCTAGAGCCTCATGCCGACCACGTGATTAATTCGATCGCCGATCTGCCGGACTTGGTCGCCCGAATATAAGGGGCCCATCTTCCCTTCCGCGTCTCTTGCGCTATTGTCTCTGTTCAATATCCGTCGCAACGAACGGATCTAGGGAGACAAACGCATGCTCGGGCTGATGCAAGACTGGCCGTTATTGATCCATCGCGTCATTGATTACGCAGCCCTGCAGCACCCAAACCGTTCGGTGGTATCTCGCTCGGTGGAAGGGCCTATCCATCGCACCACTTATGCGCAAATCCGAAAACGCTCCTTACAACTCGCGCAGCGTTTACAGCGCGATGGCATTGGTATGGGTGATCGTGTTGCAACACTCGCATGGAACACCGCACGCCATCTGGAAAGCTGGTACGGCATCACGGGCGTCGGCGCGATCTATCACACGCTCAATCCGCGTCTGTTCGAAGATCAGCTGATTTATATCGCCAATCATGCCGCCGATCGGTTAATGTTTTTAGATCTCACCTTTGTGGCCCTTGCCGAAAAAATTGCCGACCGTCTCCCCACCATCGAGCGCTATGTCATCCTCACCGATGCCGCGCATATGCCGCAGACAAAACTCAAAAACGCCATCGCCTATGAGGATTACATCGCTGAGGCCGATGGTGATTTTAAATGGGTTGAGGTGGATGAAAACACCGCCGCTGGCATGTGCTATACCTCCGGCACAACAGGCCACCCCAAGGGCGTTGTCTATTCGCATCGCTCGAATATTTTACATGCGATGGCGGCAGCGATGCCGGATTATTTGGCACTTGCCTCGCGCGATGTGGTGATGCCCGTGGTACCCCTCTTTCACGCCAATTCATGGTCGCTCGCTTTCTCCGCCCCTATGACGGGCGCAGCCCTTGTGATGCCGGGTCCGAAGCTTGATGGCGCGTCTATCTTTTCGCTGATTGAAGAGGAAGGCGTCACCATGTCCGCAGCCGTGCCCACGGTATGGTTGGGTCTCTTGCAATATCTCGAAAGTTCGGGCGAAAAACTCACACGGTTAAAGCGCGTCACGATTGGTGGCTCGGCCTGCCCGCGCGCAGTAACAGAAGCCTTCGAAACAAAATATGGCGTCACCGTTTCGCATGCTTGGGGCATGACAGAAATGAGCCCTCTGGGTTCTTTCTGTACACCAAAGCCTGAAACCGCAGCCCTTGTTGGATCCGAACTTTACGACCTCAAACAAAAGCAAGGCTTTGCACCGTTTACCGTCGATATGAAAATCACCGATGACGATGGCAAAATCTTGCCATGGGACGGCACAACCTTTGGCCGCCTCAAGGTGCGCGGGCCTGCCGTCTCAAAAGCCTATTTCGGCTTGGATGAAAACATCCTCGACGAGGAAGGCTATTTCGATACGGGCGACGTCGCCACCATTGATGAAAACGGCTATATGAACATCACCGATCGCGCCAAAGACGTGATCAAATCCGGTGGCGAATGGATCTCCTCCATCGAGCTCGAAAATCTCGCCGTCGGCCATCCCGATGTGGCGGAAGCTGCCGTGATCGGTATCCCCCATCCTAAATGGGATGAGCGGCCTTTATTGTTGATTGTATTAAAGCCCGATCGCTCACCAACAAAGCAGGAAATCTTGGCCTTCATGCAAGGCAAAATCGCTAAATGGTGGATGCCGGATGAAGTGATTTTCATCCCAGAAATTCCCCACACGGCAACGGGTAAAATTTCGAAGAAGACCATCCGCGATCAGTTTAAAGATTTTCGATTTGAGGGGTAAACAAAAAATTCTGTGATTGCGAGGTGAGGAGCGGTCCGTGATGCAACCCACACCCGTCATTGCGAGCGAACGCGAAGCAACCCAGCTAGCGGAAAACCATAAGAGCGCGATATCACCATCGCGTATTCGTAATAACCATCAACTGGGTTGCTTCGCGTTCGCTCGCAATGACGGCGATAAGCGCATTACCCCACCCAATATTCCCCGTCCAACCGCGCATCCCCATCGGTGCGAACGGCACCTCGCGCAACCAGCTCTTCAAGATGCGCAAACACGCTCAATGCGGCGGCACCTTTTAGCTTCGGCTCAAGCCCCACATAGAGCCGATCAACAACGCTAACGATCTTACGATCTCCGGCTTGCACGCGCTCCAGAATGGTTGTCTCACGCATGCGGCGATGACTCAAAAGGCCGCGCACAAACCGCTTGGGCTCCTTCACAGGCCCGCCATGCCCTGGCCAGTAAATTGTCTCGTCCCGCGCCATCAAGCGCTCCAGCGAGCTCATATAGGCTCCCATAGCCCCATCGGGCGGCGCCACAATGGTGGTTGACCATGCCATTACATGATCGCCCGAAAACAGCGCGCTTTCTTGCGCTAGCGCAAAGGCCAAATGGTTCATCGTATGGCCCGGCGTAGCTACCGCCTGAAGCGTGAAACCTTGCCCTTCGAAGACATCACCATCCTGCATCCATCGGTCAGGAGAGTGCTCGTGATCGGCCGATGCATCGAGCACATTCATTTCCCCCTCGCCTAGCGCGCGGGCGGCTTCGTGCGGACCGCATCCGATGATGGGCGCGCCCGTTAAGGCTTTGAGCCGCCGCGCGAGAGGTGAATGATCCTTATGCGTATGGGTCACCACAATCGCTGCCACCCGCGCCTGACCAATGGCCGCGACAAGCGCCTCGAAATGCCCATCAAGGTCGGGGCCGGGATCAAGAACGGCCAAATCGCCTTGGCCGACTAAGTAAGTACACGTACCCGTGAACGTAAACGGCCCGCCATTGGGGGCGACAAGTCGCCGCACCAGGGGGCTCACCCTATGCGCTTGGCCCGTCGGTTCGATGACCGAGCGATCAAAAGAAATCTCATCTTTCATGAGCCCTTATCGCAATTTGCCCCCTGGCTGTCGAGCAGTCGCTCGGCTATCCGTAGTTTCCCAAATTTCCCTTACGCACAATTTCTGTTCGTATTTCACCGGAACCGATCAGCAAATTGCGCGTTATCGGCCTAGGGAAGCTTAATAAGGATACGAGAGAATGGTCGATCACGCCTTCCATTGGAGTGAAAATCACTGGTCCGCCAAATCAATTCCGGACCTTTCGACCACGGTTTCAGGGCGAACCAAGGCGCCCATTTCGACCGTTCTTTTGAAATGGTCGGTTGCCTTCGCAGCAGCCCTTCTTTTGGCCTCAACCCTTTATGGCTACTTCCTCATTGCCTATCACAACGCTGCGTTTCAACGGTTTAGCGAGGCTGAAAAGCTTCGAAATCAAACGCTTGAGCTAACCAAATCAATTGTCGCCCTTGATCATGCCGAGCAGCGCTTTAACGCCACGGGCTTACCAGATGAGTTGGAGGACGTGCATCAAATGCTGCATGGCGTGATGCTCGCCGTCCTTAAAACTCTTGACGTATCCACCAGCAATGAAGTTCGGGCGGCCTTGGGCCAATTAAGCGATGAATTGGAAGGTCATCGGCATTTGCTCTTTAAGCTCTTGCAGTCAGACGACAGTACAAATCGCCACAACCAATTTTCAGATCTTTCTACGGCCGCGCTCCTCACCCCGCTCGCGGATCTTTCATCCTATGTGGCTGGCATATCCGCTCAATCAGAAGCTGAATTTAACGATACAAGCCTGATCATGTTTTGGGCCGTCGGAAGCGCCGATTTAGCCTTGCTCATAGGGGGAATCGGATTATTCATATTGCATCGCCGCCGCGTTCAAACATTAGCCAATAATCAAAAAAAACTATTCGACAAAAACCGCACCTTGCG
>DAIOVR010000155.1:0-5243 GCA_036758905.1 Beijerinckiaceae bacterium
GTGCGACAATGTCAGACTGCACGTCGCCATCATAGTTTTTGCACGCCCACACATAGCCACCAGACCATTTAATGGCGGACGCCACCATGTCGTCGATTAAACGATGCTCATAGGTAATGCCGAGCGTTTGGAACTGGCTCTTGAACTCAGCGTCAAAGATTTCCTGGAAGATGTCTTTGAAGCGGCCGTCATAGGCCTTCAAGATTGTGTTTTTCGTTGAAAGATAGACCGGATATTTGCGCTGTAGGCCATAATTGAGCGAGGCGCGGGCAAAATCACGGATCGAGTCGTCGAGATTATACATCGACATCGCAACGCCAGCGCCCGGGAATTTGAACACTTCCTTCTCGATGACGGTGCCATCGTCGCCTTCAAATTTAATGGTCATGCGGCCTTTGCCAGGCACCTTAAAATCGGTGGCGCGGTATTGATCGCCAAAGGCGTGACGGCCGACCACGATCGGTTGGGTCCAGTGCGGTACCAAACGGGGCACGTTTTTGCAGATGATCGGTTCACGGAAAATGACGCCGCCCAAAATATTGCGGATGGTGCCGTTTGGCGACTTCCACATTTCTTTCAGGTTGAATTCCTTCACGCGCGCTTCGTCGGGCGTGATCGTGGCGCATTTGACGCCGACCCCGTGCTTCTTGATCGCGTTCGCCGAATCGATTGTGACTTGGTCATTGGTGGCGTCGCGATGCTCGACCGATAGGTCGTAATAATCGAGGTTGATATCGAGATAGGGATGGATCAGCTTCTCGCGGATATAATGCCAGATGATGCGGGTCATCTCGTCGCCATCGAGCTCGACTACTGGATTTGCGACCTTAATCTTCGCCATTGTCCCATCCTTTGATAGCTATCGGGCCGCCCGACTTGGATCGGTGCTGACCGCCGTTTTTTTGAATCGAGTTTTCTTAGCATTGCTCGGGTCCGCGGCAAAGCTACTCCTTTGGGCAATAGGGATGTCTTTCTCGGGATGCAGACCTTCAAACACTGGACAAATGCGGTGTCTGTCGCCATAGTCCGGCCAAATTTGCAGGCGTCTTTGGATTTTAAGGCCATGAAACAGATTCTTTTGACGATCTTTACCTGGTGGCACGGTGCAACAGTGGGAACTTTGTTCCACACGTGGCGCAAAGGTGATTTTGTCGGCCAAGACGAGGCAGGAAACCGATATTATCAGACCAAAGGCGGCGCGATTGATCCGGCGTTGGGCATTGTGCGCCGTTGGGTGATCTACAAAGGCGACGCGGAACCTTCGCGGATACCACCAGGTTGGTACGGCTGGATGCATCATAAGTTGGACGTTCCCCCTGCGAATGAGAATTACACGGCGCATGATTGGGAATTGCCGCATAAGGCAAACGCCACGGGGACAGTGGATGCATGGCGTCCACAAGGTTCAATCCTTAAGGGTGGACGTCGGCCAAAAGTCACCGGTGATTACACACCATGGACTCCCAAATAATCGAGATATTGGTTTTGGAGTAATGACCAAATTACTTCAATTTTAGTGCGTCGAGTTCAGTATATCGAGAGAGTTCCCGAGTAAGTGTTGAGGCCTTCTATAATTGGAGGTCTCTTGTACATGCGTCTCGTTGAAACATCCCACGCTGGTACTGACATGATACGCGCACCGAACGCGACTGAAGTTTCCCATCTCTTTGCTTTGGCCGAACATGAGATCGTCAAGGGGCGGTTTACCGAAGCACTCATTTTGCTTAGGTTTATTCGCTCGATCGACCCGGAGCATACGGATGCGGCGGCAAGGCTGGCGCTAACCCTGTTTCGCCGGGAGCAGTGGAACGAGGCGTGGGACGCGTTCGATATTCGCTTTAAGCTTATGGCTGCTCAACCGGCGGTTAAAATTCGAACCGCGGACGGTGGAAGCCGCGAATTGCCACGCTGGCGCGGCGGTGAGCCACCAAAGAATCTGCTGGTGATGGATGAGCAGGGCTTGGGCGATACAATCCAATTTATGCGCTATTTGCGGCCTTTGGTGGAGCGCGGCGTCGAGATTAATTTTGTAACCCATGAAATCCTGTTTGATTTGATCCGCACCATGGGGTTGCCGGTTAATTTATTGCCGAGCAATAAACCCGGAAGCGTGAATGGCGCGACAGGATGGACCCCCTTACTGCATATACCCAGGGCGCTCGGCATCGATCCTAAGTCTTATGGCGATCATGTGCCCTATATTTCAGCGGATCCCGCTCGTGTGAAATCTTGGGCCCGAAAAATGGTCTCGAAAGATTTCAAGATTGGGATTTGTTGGGGCGGAAATCGTGAATCGCCAGCCGAGAAAGGGCGCTCAGCCCCGCTCGAGGCCTTCGCGCCCTTAGCGGCCATTCCGGGTGTTAGGCTTTTTAGTTTACAAAAAGGGGAACCCGCTCAGGAAATTAAAACCGCTTCGTTCCGTCGTGAGCTTTATGATTTCGGTGATGGCTTTGATGCCGGTGGGCAGGCTTTTCTTGATACCGCTGCGGTCATGATGTCGCTTGATCTGATCGTTACGGTCGATACCTCTGTTGCGCATGTTGCTGGGGCCCTTGGCCGTCCGGTTCATATTCTTTTGCGGGTTGAGCCGGATTGGCGGTGGTTGGCGCGGGAATCCGATACGGTTTGGTATCCGACGGCTCGGCTCTTTCGACAGCGTATTGCGGGCGATTGGTCCGAGCCCATAGCTTTGATCGCTGCCGATATCATCGCGAGGATATCAAAAGTGGAGCGGCAGACATCGATGGTGGACTTACCGAAAGTCTCTTTATCCTTTGGCGAATTGGCCGAGCAGATTGCTGATTTATCGGTCAAGGTGAAGTTCGGTGACGGATTCAGTCGCGATGCGGATTTTAGGCAAGGCTACTTAAAAGGCGAGTGGAATAATCTTATTAAAAGCAATAAGTTACTTTCGTCTCTTCAAGCTGAAATTGAGCAAACTGCGCACCAAATTGCTGAGGCGGAGCTTAAGCTTCGCGTCCGAGAAGAGGCGGGTAATCTTGATCGGGAAATGCTTGGTCTTGTTCGTGAGATACGCTCTTTAAAGCAAAAGCGAGAAGACAGAGCGCGTCGGATTGACGCGATTGCAGAGACGGAGCTTTTGCAGTTGGTCTCGCCGTCGGAAACGGTCAAGCCAGTTCGTAGCGGAAATAAAAAGAAAGCTTGAGCCTTTCATCCGCCCTGATCTGCGTGATAAGACCTGAGCGTCGAATTGCGACATGATTTGATCATCGGCTTAAGGCGCATTGAGAATGGCTCGTTGGATTTTGGGTTTGGTAATAGCTGCTTTCATTGCAGCTGTGCCCGGTGCCGCCCTTGCAGATAAAATTAAAAATCCAATCGCGATTTTCTCTGGCCTCGACAAGATCACGGGCCGTATCATTTCATTTGAAGCCGCGATTGATGAAACGGTTGAATTCGGTGCGTTTTTGGTGACACCGCGTGTGTGTTACACGAGGCCGATTACGGAGCCGCAGAACACGTCGGCCTTTGTTGAAGTGGATGAAATTACGGTTTCTGGCAGCACAAAAAGCCTGTTTGGAGGCTGGATCTTTGCCTCCAGCCCGGGGCTGCACGGGGTCGAGCACCCAATCTACGATGTGTGGCTGATCGGGTGCAAAGGGGGCACCGTAGTGATCCCTGAGCTAAATGATGCGGCACCAGCGCCACAGGCGCCTATCCCGTTGCAAAAGCCCGCAACGCCTCAGGCGCCAGCGCCCGTAAAAAAGAAACCTTAAGGCCGTGTTTTTTGAATTTTACTGATTAAGCTAAGTATGTGCGCGCCATCGGCGTGGGCTTGCTGATCAAGTTCCGTAAAATCTCCCCGTCCCAATACAGCATTTACTAAACGCGTTTGATAGTCATCACGCGGGATTTCAATTCCGCCGAGTGTAGCCAAATGGGGTGTTAAAAATTGCGTATCCAGCAATTCATATTGGCCTTGGATCAGACGTGCTGCCAAATGAACGAGTGCCACTTTTGAGGCATCGGTGACACGGTGAAACATGCTCTCGCCGAAGAATGCAGCTCCGATGCTGACGCCATATAGCCCGCCGACCAATTGGTGATCCTGATAGACTTCAACCGTGTGAACAAAACCGCGTTCGAAAAGCGCGCCATAGAGGGCTTTGATACGGCTATTGATCCATGTATCGCCCGGGCGCGTTGCACAGCCTGAAATCACTCCGTCAAAATCATGATCAAACCGAACTTCGAAACGGTTCGAGCGAATGGTTTTCGTAAGGCTTTTTGAAATATGGATGGCGTCGAGCGGGATAATGCCGCGTATGCGCGGTTCAACCCAATGGATTGAGGGATCGTCGGCATTTTCCGCCATTGGAAAAATACCGATCGCATAGGCGCGCAGCAGCACCTCAGGCGTTATCGTATCCCTATTGGCATCATGACGGGTCATGGCCTTATTGTGTCAGGTGCCGGAGGCTCCGTCCATCCCGCCATCGGCTAAGAAATGCTCGAGCCAATGAATATCATATTGGCCGTTTTGCATGTCCGAATTCCGCACCAAGGTGCGGAACAAAGGCAGGGTGGTTTCGATACCATCGACAACGAACTCGTCGAGCGCGCGGCGTAGACGCATCAAGCATTCGTTACGCGTGCGGCCATGGACGATGAGTTTGCCAACCAGAGAGTCATAATAAGGCGGAATCGTGTAGCCTTGATAGACTGCGGAATCGACGCGAACACCAAGACCACCCGGTGGGTGGAAATAAGCGATCTTGCCAGGTGATGGGCGGAAGGTGGCCGGATTTTCCGCATTGACGCGGCATTCAATGGCGTGGCCCGACAGCTTTACATCGTCTTGCGAAATGCCAAGCGTGGCACCTGCTGCAATCCGGATTTGCTCATTGACGAGATCTATGCCGGTGATCATTTCGGTTACCGGATGCTCGACCTGAATACGGGTGTTCATTTCGATGAAATAGAACTCGCCGTCTTCATAAAGAAACTCGATGGTACCGACACCGAGATAGCCTAAATCCCGCATGGCTTGAGCGCAGGTTTCGCCGATCTTGGAGCGCATCTCTTGATTGAGTGCCGGTGAGGGGCCTTCTTCCCAAACCTTCTGGTGACGGCGTTGTAAAGAGCAATCGCGCTCGCCCAAATGGATGGCGTTACCTTTGCCATCGCCCAGTACCTGAATTTCAATATGGCGCGGTTTTTCGAGGAATTTTTCGATATAAACAGAATCATCGCCGAAAGCCGCTTTGGCTTCTGTGCGAGCC
>DAIOVR010000156.1:0-5184 GCA_036758905.1 Beijerinckiaceae bacterium
CAGTTCTGCTTGGTGGTGCCTCCGCCCTGTTGCCCGTCTATGCGCATGATATTTTGATGACGGGTCCATGGGGATTGGGCGTGCTCCGCAGCGCGATTTCGGTTGGCGCTATTCTCATGGCCATCGTGTTGGCGCGCTTTCCAGTTAATCGAAATTCGGGCCGCCTGATGCTGATATCTGTCGCTATTTTTGGTTTGACGATTATCGTCTTCGGCCTCTCAACCAATTTCTGGCTTTCGCTCGCGGCCCTTTTGGTAATGGGCGCTTCGGATATGATTAGCGTCTATATCCGTCAGACTTTGGTGCAATCGGAAACACCTGATGCCATGCGCGGGCGTGTCTCGGCGGTCAGTACTGTGTTTATCGGCGCGTCGAACGAGCTCGGCGAATTTGAAAGCGGTATGATGGCCGCTGCCCTCGGCACCGTTCCATCCGTCGTGATCGGCGGCATCGGCACGCTAATCGTTGTCGCGCTCTGGGCTAAATTTTTCCCATCGCTGCGCAACCGTGATCGGTTGCTTTCCGATCACGCGGAATAATTACTCGGCCGATTTAAACGGCAGTAACTCACCCATTCGACCACCGTCTTTAGCCAGTTCCGTCGTGGGACCATCAAGCTCCATATCAGCGATGCGCGTGCCACGGCGAATGATCGCGTCTGTCGATTTTGTGATGAGGCTCACATCGTCATTGGCTTGGCGGAAATGCGTATCAAGCTTGCCCACGCGTTCATTGAGGCGTCGGACATCCTCCAAGATGCGACCAACTTCTTGCTGAACAAGATTGGCTTGCTCGCGCATTTTTGAATCTTTCACGATCACCTGCAGCATTTGAATGGCCATCATCAATAAAGATGGCGAGGCGATCATAATGCGCTGCTTTTGCGCCTTCTGAATGAGGTCATCAAAAAATTCGTGCAGATCAGCGTAAATCGATTCCGAGGGTACGAACATCACGGCGATTTCCTGCGTCTCGCCTGCGATGATGTATTTATCGGAAATATCCTTGATATGGGTCGAAATATCGGTGCGGATACGCGCGGCGGATAGCTTTTTATCATCCTCCGTTCGTGCATCGCGGAAGGCCGTGACGCTTTCGAGCGGGAATTTAGCGTCCACTACCAAAGGCCGTGGATCATTCGGCAACCGAATAATGCAATCCGGACGCTTGCCGCCTTTCAACGTGGCTTGAAATTCATAGGCGTTGGGCGGCAGCGCATCGCGAATAATCGCTTCCATCCGTCCTTGGCCGAAGGCACCACGGGTTTGCTTGTTCGATAACACGTCTTTCAACGTCAGAACTTCGCTGGTCAGCGAGGTTAGATTTTTTTGTGCTGCATCGATCACCGCCAATCGCTCATTCAGCTTTGAAAGATTTTCCGTCGTTTCTTTGAAGTTTTCCTTCAACCCGTCGCCGACGCGGTTTTGCAGACTGTCGAACCGTTCACCGACGCTTTGAGTAAGCGTCGCGATGCGGCCCGTCACTTCGGCCTGAAGCGCGCGAACATCCGACATTTGCTGATCAAGGTGACGTTGGCGCTCAAATTGTGCCGCCGCTTCCATCATGCGCTCGCGGCTGGCGCGGGAGATAACGAGGCCAAGCCAACCCAAAACGCCAAGAACGGCTAGCCCCAAAAGCGCCATCCATAATTCGAAGAAACCAAGCATGCGCGCCGCTCCATTACTGCTAACCTTACGCTGCTATCAGACTTGCACTTAAAAATAAAGAACAAAAGATGAACAATTTGACGAAATCCCCTACAATCATTATGTGACACTCATTATGACCATTCGCCCGCTTGTTATTCTTCCCGATCCGCTTTTACGCACCGTTTCTGACGTGGTTGCGAATGCCGATGGCGCGACCAAAGCGCTGATCGATGACATGTTTGAGACCATGTATGACGCCCCGGGCGTGGGGCTTGCTGCCGTTCAAGTGGGCGTTACCACCCGTATTGTGACCATGGATGCCAGCCGTGGCGATGATGAAAAGCAGCCTTTAGCACTCATCAACCCTGAAATCATTTGGTCATCAGATGCCTTGAACGAATATGAAGAAGGCTGTTTGTCGATCCCTGAATTTTACGGGGTTGTGACGCGGCCGACCAAAGTCGGCGTTCGCTTTCTGGATCTGGATGGCAAGGTGCTTGAACGCGAAATGGATGGCCTTGCTGCCACCGTTATTCAACACGAAATCGATCATCTCAATGGCAAGCTCTTTATCGATCATTTATCGCGGTTAAAGCGCGAGCGGGTCATCAAAAAATTCCAAAAACAAGCGCGCCGTGAGGGTGGCGAGTGAGCGGCTTACGCATCGTCTTTATGGGCACGCCTGATTTTGCCGTGCCGACGCTTTCTGCTCTTGTTGGCCAGGGTCATGAGATTGTCGCCTGTTACACCCGCGCCCCTGCGCCGGCCGGTCGCGGCATGGCCTTGCGGCTCTCCCCCGTCCACGAGGCAGCCAATCGGTTTGGCATTCCGATATTAACGCCGTCGACGCTTAAAACCGATGAGGCTGTCGCAGAGTTCAAAAGCCATGAGGCAGATGTTGCTGTCGTGGTCGCTTACGGAATGATCTTGCCGAAAGCCATTCTGGATGTGCCGCAGCTTGGCTGCTTGAACTTACACGCCTCGCTGCTGCCGCGCTGGCGTGGTGCGGCACCGATCCAACGCGCTATTATGGCAGGCGATTCAGAAACGGGCGTCGCGGTTATGAAAATGGGCGAGGGTCTTGATACAGGTCCTGTCGGCATGATCGAGAAACTCATCATCACGCCAAACCTGACCGCTGGCGAAGCCCATGATCGCTTGTCCATCTTGGGTGCGGACCTCATGATAAGGGCCATCGCGGCACTGTCGCGCGGCGGCTTGTTCTTTATCGAGCAATCCGAAGTTGGCGTCGAATATGCGAAGAAACTGACCAATGATGAGTGCCGGATTGATTGGTCACAGTCAGCCGCGCACATTCACAATCAGGTGCGCGGTCTTTCGCCTTTTCCCGGTGCTTTTACGATGGCCGATTTTGGCAAAGGTCCTGAGCGGTTAAAAATAGTGCGGACCGAGCTTATGTCGGAATCCGGTCAGCCGGGACATGTGCTCGACGAGCATTTAACCATTGCCTGCGGCACTGGATCCCTTCGGTTCAGCGAACTGCAACGCGCCGGATCAAAACCCATGTCGGCGAAGGAATTTTTGCGTGGCTCGCCTTTGGCTGTCGGCACGGTTATCGGCTAATGCCCCGCTATAAAATGATCGTTGAATATGACGGAACGGGTTTCCACGGTTGGCAACACCAGCGCGACGGCAACTCTGTACAGGAATCGATTGAGACGGCGATTGCGGCCTTCTGCGGCGAAAGCCGCCGCGTGCAAGCCGCAGGGCGAACGGATTCAGGCGTTCATGCGACGCATCAAGTGATCCATGTTGATCTTGAAAAAGATTGGCCCAAAGATACCGTGCGCAATGCCTTGAATGCCCATCTTAAGGGACAAGGTGTTGCGATCCTTGATGCCAGACGGGTTGCCGACAGTTTTGATGCGCGAATGTCCGCCCGTAAACGGCATTATGTCTACCGCATTACAAACAGACGCGCGCCCGTTGTGATTGATAAAAATCGCTCCTGGCACGTTAAGTGGAAAATTGATTCAGCGTTAATGCAACAAGGTGCTGATCAGCTGATCGGCAAACATGATTTTACAACGTTTCGTGCCGCGGAATGTCAGGCAGCAAGTCCTATCAAAACGCTCGATCGGTTGGATGTGGTCGCCAATGGTGAAGACATCCGTGTCTATGCTTCGGCTCGCTCCTTTCTTCATCATCAAGTCCGCTCGATGGTTGGTTCGTTAATTTTGGTAGCCACCGGAAAATGGACCCCGAAAGACTTACGCGATGCGCTTGATGCCTGCGACCGTTCACGCTGCGGACCTATGGCACCGCCCGATGGGCTTTATCTGATGGGTGTTGATTATGAGGGAGCCGATGCCGAAATCTGATCACGGAATTATCGCGCACTCAGTGGTTGCCTTAGCGCAATGCGTGCGATTTTATTCGCGCATTCCGGTGCCAAAACTGTCCTTTGAAACGGATCCCCATGCTGCGCCGGATTTTCGAATTGTGCCCCGTGTCTTGCCGCTCGCTGGCCTAGTAATCGGCTTACCTTCCGCCTTAATCGTTTTAGCTGCTGCTACCCTTGGTATGGGTGGATTATTGACCGCATCACTTGCCATCACCATTGCCATTCTCGCAACCGGAGCGATGGCGGAAGATGGCCTATCCGATGTCGCAGACGGGTTTGGGGGCGGCCATACGGTTGAGCGCCGTCTTGAAATTATGGCCGATAGTCGATTGGGGGCTTACGGCGCCGCCGCGATGGTGATGTCGCTTTTGATCCGCGTGATTGCGCTTGGTAATCTCATCGACTTTATAGGTTATGGCGCAGGTGCTGCGTCCATCCTCGCTGCAACCAGCGTATCCCGCGTGTCGGGCCTATTGCCGCTGGTGTTTTTACCCTCCGCCAGACCGGGTGGAAAATCAGCCAGCGTTGGCCGCCCGACCTCTGTCACAATTTCTTTCGCGCTTATCCTCTGTATCCTTTTGGCGGCTGCTATTTTGTTTGTCGGCGGATTTCATGGGCGTGGCATTGCCTTAGCCTTGATCCTATCGCTTTTTGCGGCGCTACCCATGATAGGCTTAGCCCAGCGGATGATTGGCGGGCAGACCGGCGATGTCGCAGGTGCCACACAACAGGTCGCCGAGATTGTTTTCTTGATCACGCTTTTTGTGGCATAAGGCCATGATGAACGTTTCCACGCCCTGTATCAAAACCTGCGTTATCGATCACGTCACCGGCTTTTGCATCGGTTGCGGACGCACGGGAGCTGAGATTTCACAATGGCCGTTTATGCCAGAGCCTGAGCGTATCTCGGTTATGGAAACGCTCGGTGATCGGCTGAAGGGCATGTCCAGCCGCGCAACACGAGGTGGCAGAACGCGCGAGCGCGTCAGGCAGCGAGGCTCCACAGGAATCTGAGGATAACGGCCAATAAAAAAAGGCCAAATCCCATTTCCAATTGCCGCTTTGGCAGACGATGCGCGAGATTAACACCGAGCTTAACCGTAAGCATGCTCATCGGCACGAAAAGCGCTACGCCGATTAATGATACAAAGCCTAACGAGAAGGCTGGCA
>DAIOVR010000157.1:0-5161 GCA_036758905.1 Beijerinckiaceae bacterium
TACATCTGAGGCGTGAGATAAAAACCGCCTCTCACTGAAGGTTTCCGAAAACCAGCCGCGCTTGTCCTCAAATCGACGAATATTGAATAGAAGGACGGCCATTCCCACTCCTAAAAGGTTCCCGTATATCCTCTGTAGTCTTGAATGCGATAAAAAATTCTTAAATTCGAAGCACGAAGCCAGAATTAGACGAGTGGAGTGCCTTGGTTGCCATCAGCGCCACTTCGTAGGGGCTCAGCAAGGTTGCGGGGTCTTCCTCGAAGAAATTGTTTCGGCGCATTTCTGTGTCGGTCCGGCCGGGGACGATACAATTGACGCGAATGCCGTCTTCTTCCCACTCCTCTGCCAATCCCTGAGTGAGGTTCACGATGGCAGCCTTGCTGGCCGAGTAGGGCACATACCCACCACGACCCCGCGTGTAAGAGGAAGACGAAAAATTCAACAACATTCCCTTGGTCTCACGCAGCGAGTTAAAGCTGGCCTTCGCCACATTCAGCGTTCCTAGTAGGTTGATTTGGATCTGCTCCGCCATCATTTCTGCGGATTGTTCCGAGATGGGCTTCGTAAGCAGCGAGCCAGCCGTATTTATCACGAAATTTAATTTGCCGTGATCCTTGCGGGCTTTGTCGATAGTGCGTTCAACATCGCCAAATTGTGCAATATCACAGCCCGTGGAACGAGAAGCAACCGAGACCTCGCAGCCTGAGCCTACAAGGATCTGCTGCATGGCTAGCCCAATGCCAGCCGAGCCACCAAAAATAAGCGCCGACTTTCCCTTAAAATCGACACCCTTAAGATTGGGGTCAATTTTATTCGACCGAATTCGGAAAAATTCGTCGGCAATGACCAGATCAGATTCTTCCGTAATTTTAATATTTTCCGACGAGCCGCGGACAATTTTAATACGCGCAAAGGGATCTGCCGCGAGTACAACTCCGCAATCGTCGGTGAAGTCGCTCAAGCGCTCGGAGTTCAATTGCTGGTAGGCCGTGCAAAGGCGCGTGAACCGAAAGGCCTGTGGTGTTTGGCCTCGCCAAATCTTGTTACGGTTTGGAATGGATTGGATCAATCCATCGTTTTCGACGATAATCGTGTCGCTTGCCGGGATGGCAACGTCAACGGCCTCGTATTCTTCGAGCGCGTTAATGACGTCGAATAATATCGACTTATTCAGGAAGGGGCGGGCCGCCTCGTGTATGATAATATTTTTTGGTGGATTGACTGACAAATGCTTGAGCGCTGCAAGGGTAGACCCTTGACGCGTGGAGCCTCCAATAATGACTTCTGCATTGTTATAGTTTGCCACAAGCGAGCGCGTCATATCGATTAAGTCGCCTGGCGCCACCACGACAATTTTAGCCTCAGGTCTAACCGCCACAAGACAATCCAAGCTATGCTCAAGCAGGGTTTTACCGGCAATTCGAATAAATTGCTTCGGGATGTCCCACCCTACGCGGGTTCCGCTTCCACCCGCGAGCATAATAAAGGAAAAGTCTTCCATGGCGCTACTTTCGTTTGGTCTTTATGACGCAATTTTTTGTTTAAGTTGAAGATCTTTTTTTTCCGCAAATTCCTTAATTTTTTGGAATAGATCCCGATCCATTGCGCATTCTCGATCCGAAAATTTGTCTAATACGTCTAAGACTCGGCTTACGCGGCCAAATTTATTTTGAACCGCTGCATCTACAATATTGAGCCTACACACGAGCATGTGGACTAAGCCACCCTGATCAACCGTAGACGGTGATTCCACGTGGGATACGTAGTCTGGAATAGAAACTTTCCAGTTGCCGAAATTTTCGGTCAGATTCAAATCAATGTCGTGTGGTACCGCTACTTTTGTTCCAAGAAATTCGGCGTCCCGTAAAATGAAGGGCGTAAATTCGAAGCGCTGCGTATAGTCCCAAGGAGCATTAACGCCCGTTACAACTTTGTTATCCTCGTGGCGGTAGAAAAACATATCAATTGTCATACCCGTTTCGAGGTGTCCGACGGGGAGTTGGTACATTTTGTTGCCCCGAAGATATTCAAAATAAATGTGGAATTTTCCTGTTTTTAGAATGGCTTCCACGATATCAAATTGGTCTTCCCAACCGAATAGCCCTACGTCAATATCCTTGTCGTGTGACAAAACTGTTCCGACACGGGCGTAACCTAGAAGCGTACCAGAGACCAGGAAGAGTTGCTTTCCCACGGACCGAAGTATTTCCTGCAAATCCGACAAAGCCTTGCCGGCCCGTGTCGGATCAAATTCAGCCTTTTTCTCGGACACCAATTCTTTAAGCTCGGCGCCCTCCTTGCCCATCTCAATCGCGTCAATTTTTGCTTCGCCACCCGTTTCGCAGTATGTTCTAATAAAGCAATCCAAGTTGTAAATCGAAGCCTTATAATCGCCCAAGTGGCAGTAGGCTTCAGCCATTCGATGAAAAGCCACGAAATTTTCGCGGCCGGTAATGGAATCAGGCGCGTATTTAATGACGCTCGTCCAATCTTCTGCCTTTGCATATGAAATGACGGCATGAAGATTAATGTTATCTCTCAAATCATCGTCCTCGCCGACGGCGATCGCATTCATAATATGGTGGTAGCAGCGCGCGAGGGCGCTCCAATTAATTGTATCCCTAAAGAGCGAATGCCGCTCGGTGATCCGATATTTCAGGCTGGTTACGAGCGCCAAGTCAGGGTTTGTTTTTAAAAAACCCTCGATTATTTTTTCTGCCAGAACAAAATCTTCGAAGTCTACGGCCAATTCAATGGCGTCCAACCAATTTGCCACATCCGTCTCCGGCGAAACGGCCCACGCCTGGATTTGAGGGTCTTTTTTAATAAGCGCATTGATGGCTTGAATAACGATGTGGAATTTCCCGAGCGGCGCAATATCCGCCGACAAAGAGCCCGAAATAATGGATCGGTAGGCGTGGTAGATTAAGAAGGACCGCTCCGGGCGGACGCCATTGGCCATGGCAAGGGTCGTCAATAAAATGACAATCGGCGGCTGCCGTGAGCCCCTGGCCAAGTGCATCATGTCGGGGTTCATCAATTCCTCAAGCCCAATTTCCTCGACGGCTTTGACCATTTCCTCGTCATTTTTGGCTTGTAGGGCTTCGGTGAGGGACTTAATGGCCGCTAGGGTCGTTGCTTTCACACGCATGAACAGCGTATCCTTGTGCTCGGGATCAATGTTGGAACGGATCTAGCAATATTTATGCCGAATGAAGGTTGGCTTCCTTAATCTTCTTAATGGCGTGCCAAGTCGCATGTTGAAGACGATCAATCTTCATCAATCAATTGAGTAACGGGTTCTAAATGGCAAAAGAGAAGGCTGAAAAAGGTGAAGATGAGGCAAACGAGTTTCTCGTTCTCAACGAGGCCGAGCGCCTGGAGGCCATTTTAAAGGTTCGCAAGGCTTTTGAGGAATTAGACACCTATCCGGACCGGATTGAGGCCAATGCCCGCCGGGTCAAATTGCTTGAAATTTGGAATAAATTGATCCGCATCCGCGGCACCGAGCCAATACCCGCCAACGAAGAAGATGGGGATGCGGAGCCTAAGGACGCGACTGAGGCGCAGCATCTGGCCGATCCCAACGAGCCATTGAATGAAATCGACGCCGCAAAATCCCTTGAGCTATCCGTCGACCCAGAAGTGGAGGTTCATGAGAAGGGTGAAACCGTCTTATTCGACGATCCTACGGACGAGTTAAATCAACACGCGGCTCAGTCATTCCCCGAATTACTCCACCATGTTAAGGTCGAGCAGGCAATCCAAGATGAAGTGTTGACACCTCAAAGAAGTTCCGCCGAGGACTTTATTGGTCCGATGCCCCAAAAACATCTTGACCCGTCCCAGGATATCGAATTGGAGCGCGTGCGCCTTAAATTAATCAAAAACGGTCTACTTCATGAGACAATCTTGCCTGCCGGAACCATTATCGCTGTTATTCCGGTCGACGCTCACCATATTTTAGAAAGTGGCATGGCTGAATACGCCACTGCCTCAGATTGACTTGTTCATATGCCTATTTAACTCAACCCAATTTTAAAAAACTACTGACGCTTCCTCATTCTGTTATGGAATTTAAATTCAGGGCTAACGCGATTAAAACTAAAAAAATATAAAGCCCAGCCGTTATCACCTTCACGAAGGAAGCATCTGTGATCCTTTTGGCGATGAGCGAAATCCCCCTTTCGTTGATCGAGTACCACCCACGGAAGGAATACGATTATGAGTGTTATTAATACCAACGTAGCGTCGCTGCGAACGCAGGCGGCTATGGTGCAGAACGGAGTGGCCATGTCAAAAGCAATGGAAACTCTTTCGACAGGTAAGCGTATAAACTCTGCTGCAGATGATGCGGCTGGCCTATCCATTACAACGCGCTTAACCTCTCACATTAATGGACTAAACCAGGCGATCCGTAACGCAAATGACGGCATCTCTCTGCTTCAGACGGCGGAAGGTGCAACCGACGAAATTACGAACATGCTTCAGCGCATGCGTGAATTGTCGGTCCAGTCGATGAACGGTACCTATTCTTCGAACGACCGGACATCAATGAATACTGAATTTCAGCAACTACAGCAGGAAATACAGCGCGTTGCCCGAACAACGCAGTGGAATGGCTTTAACGTACTCGATGGCACGTTAGGTGGTAGCGGGACAGTAACCTTCAAGGTCGGCTCACAGCAGGCCGATAATACTGTTATCAGTGCCACTATTAAGTCATTTAATCCGCTCGCCAGCGGCTCGACGGTGTCGGGTATGTCCGGATTAAAAAGCGGGTCTATCTCCAGCGTCGCAGGTGCATCCGCGATGCTCACTGCCATTATCTCCGCCATTAGCGGCGTGAATGGCGTGAGATCACAGATTGGCGCGAAGGTTAATCGCCTCCAATTCACGGTAGATAACTTAACGAATATATCAACTAATCTTTCTGCGTCACGAAGCCAAATCCAAGATGTTGACTATTCACTAGCGACGTCAAATTTGGCTAAATCTCAGGTAATCCAGCAGGCCGCGACGGCAATGCTGGCCCAAGCGAACCAGCAACCATCGACCGTCATGACGCTGATTAATAAGCTTCAGTAAGATTGTACTGAAATCCTTAAAAGCCTCAGGGTGACCCCACGCACCCTGAGGTTTTTTATTTATTAAATTGAAA
>DAIOVR010000158.1:0-5158 GCA_036758905.1 Beijerinckiaceae bacterium
GTGCGTTTGTTTTTAGATTCAGAAATAGGGCCGCGGGTTTACCGCGGCCCTTTTTCATAAATCTATTTTTCTGTGCCAAATTTTAAGAATGCGAAGGATGCCTACAAGAGTGTCATTTGCTTGTAACATTGGACACTCATCGGTGGATGGCCTGATCACGGTTTAGGTTTGAGCGTGATCGTTTCCCTTTTAGTTCTGGAGTTTGGTTATGACGTTGAATGGCTATAAGGCGCTGCCTCTAGTGGCAGCTTTTGTCGGATTTTCGTTTGGCGCGTCCGCAGCGGACCTGACCATTTATGACGCGCTGGACTTCGCACCTTCAGCTGTCAAAGCTTTTACGGCAAAGACCGGAGTAACAGTTGACGTTGTTGAGCCTGGCAGCACAGGTGAAGTGCTCGGTAAAATCGCGGCTGAGGGTGATAATCCTCAGTTTGATATTGTTTGGGTTGATGGCTCGGCGGTCATGGAGCGCATGTTGCGCGATCATATCCTTCAGGCTGTACCGGAGGAGGCGATCAGCGGCGTTAAATATAACGAGATGGGTAAATCGCTTCTTCCAAAGAACCGTTCCTTTGTTCCAACCGGCGCTAGCACGACGGCGATTGAAGTAAATACCAAGAAAGTGCCATCCGATCAGACGCCTAAATCTTGGGCTGATCTTGAGAAGTTCGCGGGCAAAGTGGCGGCCAAAGATCCAAACCTTTCTGGGCCAGCCTTTCAATGGCTCGCCGGTTATTTTCAGACCAATGGCGTCGACACGGGTAAGGCTCTGCTAGAAAAAGTGCTGACGAATAAAGCGCTTGCAGGTCTATCAAGCGGTGGAAAGGTGAACAAAGCCATCCTTACTGGAGATGCGGTTGTTGGTATCAATCAGGATAGCGGCATTATTGCTAAGGCAAAAGCTGGGGAACCCGTCGTTGCGGTTTATCCGGCTGACGGCTCTGTAGCCCTGCCGATTGGCCTTGGCGTGAGTGCAAAGACCAAGCATATGGACGCAGCAAAGAAATTTATTGCTTTCGTGACAAGCGCAGAAGGGCAGGCCGCTATGCAAGCGGGTGATGATACTGACTTTTTCTTTATGCCAATCATCGAAGGTGTAAAGCCGAAAGTGGATCGTCCATCGGATATCAAATTCATTGTATTGGACGATGTTAAGGCGGCTTCCGGCGAAACCGAATGGAAGCAGTGGTATAAGGCGAAGTTTGTTCCCTAATTGGCGCATTCGTCGGTTGAAAGAAAAATTCCGTTGACCGTGACGATAACCCCAGTGCAAAGGGCCGCGATGATCCATCGCGGTCTTATTATGCGTTTTTCTAATGCCAATTCGTTACTCAGTACTGCTTCGTCGATGCTGGTTTATCTGGCGTTTTTCCTATTAATTGGCCTGCCTTTAACGCTTGTTGTCATGCAAGTCATTTTTCCGGATGTATTTAATCCGAATAATCCTAATTTCGAAATGAGCTTTGGTCCTTTAGGACGTATCTTTTCATTACCTCGCGTTTATCTCGCTATTCTTCACTCTGTTGAATTGGCAAGCTTGGTTGGTGTTTTAGCAACGATACTGGGCGGCGCGTTTGCCGTTATTGTGCAGCGATGCGATATTCCATGGCGTAAAACGGTTCGTATAATCCCGTGGATCGTCTTCTTAACGCCCGCCTATTTGAAAACAGTTGCGTGGGTCTTGTTGATGTCGCCGGGCGGCTATCTTGCCGAATTTGGGCTTTTACCTCCTCTTACCGGCAGTTTATTTTTTGCCTTTCCAGGCCTCACGCTTGTTCACGCTCTCGGTCTTTTTCCGTTTGCGACGTTTATCATTGGTAATGCGTTGCGTGGCTTGGGAAGCGAGATGGAAGATGCGGCGCGGCTTGGTGGCGTATCGCTTTGGCGCATATGGCTCAAAATTAATCTGCCCTTGCTTGCTCCGGCGTTAGCCTTGAGTTTCATCGCCATCTTCGCGCAAGTTTTATCCGATTTCGGGCTGGCTTCAACCATCGCACGGATGTCAAATTTTGGCGTTTTGACCTATGAAATTTATGCGGCAACAAGTTCTTATCCGATTGATTTCCCACTCGCTGGAACGCAATCTTTGGTCCTTTTATCGCTTGTAACAGTAGCCGTGGTGGCCGATCGATTGTTACGTCGCAAGGATGATTTAAAATTAATTTCTGGGCGTTCTCGTCCATCGCGCGATTATCGCCTCGGCTATTGGGGGTGGGTTGTAACCGTTATGGCGTTTATCGTTGCTTTTATTGCCCTTATCTTGCCTGTTGGCGCAGTAATTATCCGGGCGTTAACCCGAACGTTGAGCGAAGGCATGTCGCTTCACAATTTTACGTTGGTTAATCTTATCGAAGCGAGCAATATCCATTCGATGGCTTTTACAGCGTTGAGCAATAGTCTGCGCTATGCGGTGATTGCGTCTCTTATCTCTTGTGCAGCGGCGGTTTCATTAGCGCTCCAATTGGAAGGCCCAGGCAAGTTCATGCGCTCTTCGGTAATGAGCCTCGCGCTTGCATCCGTTGCTATCCCTGGTATCGTTTTTGGTTTTGGTTATATTTTAATGTGGAATCGACTTCCGTTTTTTAAAGATTTTTCATTTCCGCATTACGGCGACTCTTCCTTGTTAATCACAGGTTATGTCGGTGTAGCGCTGCCTTATGCGCTTATCGTCGTGATGGCTTCAATTGGGCAGTTGGCCCCGAGTCTTAACGACTCTGCCCGCTTGTTTGGCGTCGGAGGATTTCGCAGGGTGATAAGAATTACACTTCCCTTGATTGCATTCAGCGTTTTGACCGGGTTTATCTTAAACTTCATCCATATCATGTTCGAGTTACCGGTTTCGCAAATGTTGATCCCGCGTACTGAATCGCCAGCGCCAATCTATGTTTTACGTCTACTCAATTATGACAAAGATGGGCTGGCCTGCGCCTTATCGCTCCTTTCCATGCTTATCGCGGGAGGTGCGGCGCTCATCCTATGGTTAGGCTTCCGCTGGGTTGCTTCAAGAAATGGAGCGGCAAATAATGGACAATGGATCTCAACGCCGTCGCTTACTGGGGATAGATAATGACCGCTGAACTATTTTGCCACGGCGTCACAAAGCATCTTGGCGGGCGACCGATTTTACAAGCCTTGAATCTCGATGTGAAGGCGGGAGAAGTTGTATCGCTGTTGGGTGCGAGTGGTTCAGGCAAAACGACGTTGCTGCGCTGTATCGCCGGATTGATGGCTCCCGATGCCGGTACCATTAAGCTGGATGGCAAGACCGTTTTTGGCGACGGGCTCACGGTTGCTGCAGAAAAGCGTCGCATTGGTATGGTGTTTCAAGATTATGCTTTATGGCCCCATATGACGGTGGCGGGTAATCTCTCATTCGCTTTGCAATCCCAACAATTATCGGCGTCCGAAATACAGGCGCGCGTTGAGAATGCCCTTGATTTGGCGCGCCTCGTACCGCTACGCAACAGGCATCCTGCCGAGTTATCCGGTGGGCAACAGCAACGTGTAGCGATTGCGCGTTGCATTGCCGCACGGCCAAGTCTCATGTTGTTTGACGAGCCCCTTTCGAATTTGGATGCCGCTTTGCGGGAAGATTTGCGGACTGAAATGATGGACCTTGTTCGACATGAGGGACTGACTGTGGTGTATGTCACGCATGACCAAAGCGAGGCGATGGCCGTGTCAGATCGTATCGCTGTCATGCGGGATGGCTTATTAGCGCAGTTTGCCAGTCCACAAGAAATTTATGACCGACCAGCCAATGCCTTTGTTGCAGGCTTCATCGGTGGCTTCTCCGCATTGCCGATGGTTGAGCTGGGGCAAAGCGAAGGTTATTTGGTGATTAGACCCGAAGATGCATGCCCAGTAACGGATTATCCCGATATGACCATCACGGGCCGCGTTTCCGCGCGTGCCTTCCAAGGTCGCTGCTGGCGCTTAACGCTGGAAATTGGTAACAGTCGTGTGAAGATCGATTGGCCAAACGATGTGAGTCTTGATCAATCGCTTCAATTTTCTCTTCCACCCGCCCGCCGCCTGACAGTTCATCACTAACCTGCCAATAGCACCAAAATTGAGTACATCATGGATAATCTAACGACCATCACCTCGACTATATTGACATCTTTTCTGGCCTCATTCGTAGAGATTGTCGAGGCATTTACGATCGTTCTCGCCGTCGGTTTAACCAATACTTGGCGTTCCGCTTTCACCGGAACGGCTTTGGCACTCGTCATCTTGGCTATTTTGATTCTTGTGCTTGGCCCGCTTTTGCAACTCGTACCTCTAACGGCGTTGCAATTCGTTGTCGGTGTCTTGCTTGGACTTTTTGGTATGAGGTGGTTGCGCAAAGCGATCTTGCGGGCTTCGGGCTATATCCCGCTCCATGATGAAGAAAAGGCTTTCCGGGAAGAAACTGAAACTTTGGCAAATCAACGTGGCTTAGGTCGCGCCGATTATTTGGCAATGATTGCCGCCTTTAAGGCCGTTTTACTCGAAGGCGTTGAGGTGGTCTTTATCGTCATCGCTGTTGGCTCGACGAAGGGGCTGACGCTCTATGCGAGCGTTGGTGCTTTACTGGCCTGCGTCTTGGTTCTTGGTGCGGGCTTATTGGTGCATCGCCCCTTGGCCCGCGTTCCGGAAAATAGCTTAAAATTAGTTGTTGGATTGATGTTGACGAGTTTCAGCATATTTTGGACGGGCGAAGGAATGGGCGTGTCGTGGCCGGGTGAAGATTTCGCGATTGTTGTTTTCTTTGTCATCCTTTCCGCGTTTTCGGCGCTTGCCATCAACCTGCTTAAATCAAGCCATTCGGTTATAGCCAAGGAGCAAACCCTATGAAAATTTTCCGCATCATTTGGGAAGAACTTATCGGCATGTTCATTGACGATGGCGCTTTGGCGCTTTTCGCCTTGGCTCTGATTGCTTTGGTGACGGTGGCGGTTAAAGCTTTGGGCCTTGATCCGCTCATTGGCGGCGGGCTTTTGGTTGTGGGTTATCTCGCGATTCTGGCCGAAAGCGTCCACCGCTTTGCTGCAAAGAAACGTCTATCGTAAGTCGGGAACGTCAAACCTATCGCCAAAACCTTCGGGAACGGGCGAAGAAGTGGTGGGCCCGGCAGGACTCGAACCTGCAACCAGACCGTTATGAGCGGCCGGCT
>DAIOVR010000159.1:0-5081 GCA_036758905.1 Beijerinckiaceae bacterium
CATCAATGACTTCGCCCAAATTATGGGGTGGAATATTGGTGGCCATACCAACCGCGATACCGCCGGCACCATTGACCAAAAGATTAGGAAAGCGTGCCGGTAAAACGACAGGCTCATGCTCGCTGCCGTCATAATTGGGCTGGAAATCGACCGTATCTTCGTCAAGATCGTTGACGATGGACATTGCGGCCTTTTCAAGCCGAACTTCCGTGTACCGCATCGCGGCGGCGGGATCGCCGTCAACAGAGCCAAAATTGCCCTGACCATCGATCAAAGGTAGGCGCATCGAGAAATTCTGCGCCATACGAACCAGCGCGTCATAGATCGATTGGTCACCATGCGGATGGTACTTACCGATCACGTCACCGACAACGCGGGCCGATTTGCGGTAGGCTTTGTCGGGCGTGTACCCGTTTTCGATCATCGAATAGAGAATACGACGATGAACCGGCTTCAAACCGTCACGCGCATCAGGCAGAGCGCGCGAGACAATCACACTCATCGCATAATCGAGATAGGAACGGCGCATCTCATCGGTGATAGAAACCGGACGAATATCTTGCGGAACGGGTACGGGAGGCGTTGGGGTCTTATCGGACAAAATGCAGACTCGCAAAAAACGGGCAGAATCACTGCCCTTTTTCTAGCCGATTCCGGCCTCTGGCACTATCGTTAATAACCCGTCATCCACTAAGTGAATTCAACGTTTTTTCATATGGTTAGCGCGTGAGTTTAAAACAATGGCGGCAACCGAACGCGCCGGATGCCGCCAAATGGATCACTTCGCTATAAAATATAGGTTTTTAGCTTGTTAGCCCGTCGTAATTGCCGTCTGAACGTCGGAAGGATCGATTTCACGGTTTAAACCCCGCGTAAGCTTGGTGCGATCAAGCTCACCTTCCCACCACGATACGACGACGCACGCCACGCCATTGCCCGTAAGATTGGTGAGTGCGCGGCACTCGCTCATGAATTTATCAATTCCGAGTACGATTGCCATGCCGGGCACCAATTCCGGACGAATGGCTGCCAAAGTGGCGGCCAAAGTAATGAATCCCGCACCTGTAATGCCGCTTGCGCCCTTCGACGTCAGCATCGCAACGCCTAAGATAATCAGCTGCTCGTTAAAGCTCAGAGGCACATTAAGCGCTTGCGCGATGAACAAGGTGGCCAACGTCATATAGATATTGGTGCCGTCGAGATTAAACGAATAGCCTGTTGGCACGACAAGACCCACAACCGGCTTCGAACAGCCCAGACGTTCCAGCTTTTCCATTAATTGCGGCAGTGCGGATTCAGATGAACTTGTCCCGAGTACGATCAGCAACTCATCCTTGATATAGGCGATAAATTTAAAGATCGAGAACCCGGCCAACCGTGCAATCAGACCCAAAACCACGACCACAAAGAGAATAGATGTAAGGTAGAAAGTGGCGATCAGGCCTGCGAGATTACCCAAAGCCTGCGGACCATAGCGGCCAATGGTGAAGGCCATGGCGCCGAAAGCACCAATCGGAGCCGCTTTGACGATAATGGCGATAACGCCGAAAACTGCATGCGCCATATCATCCACAAGTCGGCGAACGGAATGCCCTTTTTCTCCCAAAGCCATCAGTGAAAAGCCAAAAAGGACTGCAAATAGCAAGACCTGCAGCACATCGCCTTTGGCAAAAGCGCCAACAACGCTATCAGGAATGATATTCAGTACGAAATCCGAAGCCTTCATTTCTCCGGCCTGCTTCAGAAAGCCAGCAACCGCGTTTGCATCCGGCTTGCCAGAAAACCCTGCGCCCGGTTGCACAATATTGGCAACCAAAAGGCCGATGATCAGGGCGAAGGTCGATACAATTTCAAAATAAACAAGCGCTTTAACGCCAACTCGGCCCACTTTACGGGCGTCCGAAATATGGGCGATTCCTGACACAACGGTGCAAAAAATGATGGGTGCGATCACCATCTTGATCAATTTGACGAACCCGTCGCCAAGTCCTTTGATCCATTCATTCTTGGCAAATTCTGGTGACAACCAGCCAACAATGATGCCTAACGCAACGGCTATTAGAACCTGAAAATAGAGACGTTGAATGAGCGGCTTTTTAGTGCCGGTAAGTGCGATAGCCATAATGACGTTCCCCCGATAAACGGCCCCTTTTTTGGTTCGGGCACGTATAAACGGAGGAATTCTTATATGGATTCACCAGTCCGTCAAATGACGGCCCTAATCATCGCCGATAACAACTGTGCTTAGAAAGGAATATCGTCATCCAAATCGCTGCGTCCGCCGGGAGCTGTCATGGCTGGGCGTGAACCTGAGGAGCTGCCACCACCATAGCTGACCGAACCACCATCGCCCATATCGGACGATCCGCCGGAACGGCCATCCAAGAGCGTCATCTCGCCCCGGTATCGCTGTAAAACAACTTCTGTCGCTTGACGTTCGGCACCATTTTTGTCGGTGAATTTACGGGTTTGGAGCGAGCCTTCCAGATAAAGCTTCGAACCTTTTTTGACATATTGCTCGGCAACTTTGGCCAAATTCTCGTTAAAAATAACGATATTATGCCATTCGGTCCGTTCTTTGCGCTCACCCGTCGCCTTGTCGCGCCACGTTTCCGAGGTCGCTAGGCTGAAATTGCAGACCGGTTCGCCCGATCCAAGGCGACGAATTTCCGGGTCACGACCAACATTACCCACCAGAATAACCTTGTTCACGCTGCCTGACATATCCGCTCTCCTTCGATCCGAACTCAATTTCTGCACGGGACCATAGCGCAAGCGTTCGAAATTGCTTCCCAAGCTAGCGCGTTATCCACACAAGGCGATTAAATGTTCGCTTTATGTTCTCATCCAAAACCATTATCATGCGTAAGTCAACTGAAGTTTTATCGGAAAGCATGGCGTTTTTGCCCTCCCGGCATTAGGTAAAGCGCTCCCCGTTCATCGCAGGAATACAGAGGCCCCATGGCAAAGCTCGACGCGCTCTTCGACAAAGCGACACCAAAAGGACGGGACGGTCGGGTCATATCGATCAGGGGTGCCCGCGAACATAATTTGAAGAATGTGGACCTGACGATTCCAAAGGATCGGTTGGTCGTTTTCACGGGACTTTCCGGCTCAGGAAAATCATCGTTGGCTTTTGATACGATTTATGCCGAGGGACAACGCCGCTATGTTGAATCCCTTTCGGCCTATGCCCGCCAATTTCTAGAAATGATGCAGAAGCCGGATGTTGACCAGATTGAAGGTCTCTCCCCTGCGATTTCAATCGAACAGAAGACCACATCGAAAAATCCGCGCTCGACGGTCGCAACGGTTACTGAAATTTATGACTATATGCGGCTTTTGTTTGCGCGGGCCGGTATTCCCTATTCTCCTGCCACCGGCTTGCCGATTGAGAGCCAGACCGTTCAGCAAATGGTGGACCGTATCCTGGCTTTGCCTGAAAAGACGCGGCTTTTCCTTCTGGCCCCTGTCGTTCGGGGCCGAAAGGGCGAGTATCGCAAGGAATTGGCCGAATTCCAGAAGCGTGGCTTTCAACGGGTCAAGATTGACGGAAAATTCTACGAAATTCCTGAAGCTCCTGTGCTAGATAAGAAGCTGAAGCACGACATTGAAATCGTCGTCGACCGTATCATTGTGCGTCCTGACATTGGCGCGCGCTTAGCCGAGAGCTTTGAAACCATTCTCGAACTGGCCGATGGCATTGCGGTTATTGAATTTGCCGATGAGAAAGAGGGCAAGGGCGAGGCAAAGCGGATGACGTTTTCGCAAAAATTTGCCTGCCCTGTGTCAGGCTTTACGATTCCGGAAATTGAACCCCGGTTGTTTTCGTTCAACAATCCCTTTGGCGCCTGTCCGGCTTGCGATGGATTGGGACATGAAATGCGGGTTGATCCAGCGCTTGTCGTCCCCGATGAAACGCTCACCATGAAAGGTGGCGCGATTGCGCCCTGGGCTAAGTCATCCTCCCCTTATTATGGGCAAACGCTTCAAGCATTGGGTACCCATTTCGGGTATAAAATGGCGCAGAAATTCGCCGATCTACCTGAAAAAGCCAAAAAGGCTATTCTATTTGGGACGGGCGAGGAAGCGGTTCAGTTTTCTTATGATGATGGTGCGCGCGCCTATAAGGTGAATAAACCCTTCGAGGGTGTCGTTCCTAATCTAGAGCGGCGCTGGAAAGAGACCGATAGCGACTGGGCGCGTGAGGAAATCGGCCGTTATATGTCGGCAACGCCTTGTTCGACCTGCAAAGGCTTCCGTCTGAAGCCCGAGGCGCTGGCTGTTAAACTCGATGGTCTGCACATTGCCAATGTGGCGGCCTTCTCGGTTAAAGACGCTCATCATTGGTTCGGCACATTGCCTAAGCAAATGACCGCTAAGCAAAATGAGATTGCTGGACGAGTTTTAAAAGAAATCCGCGATCGTCTGACGTTTTTACTCGATGTGGGTCTCGATTACCTCACTTTATCGCGAAATTCCGGAACGCTTTCTGGCGGCGAGAGCCAGCGTATCCGTCTCGCATCCCAGATCGGATCGGGACTGTCTGGCGTGCTTTACGTGCTTGATGAGCCGTCGATCGGTCTGCATCAACGCGACAATGAACGCCTTCTGGGAACATTGAAGCGCCTTCGCGATCTCGGAAACACGGTTATTGTTGTAGAGCACGATGAGGATGCCATTCTCGAGGCTGACTGGGTAGTCGATGTCGGACCAGGGGCTGGCATTCATGGCGGCCAAATTGTTTCCGAAGGGCAACCGAAGGATATTTTGGCCGATCCCAAATCGCTTACAGGCCGCTATTTGAAGGGCGAAATGGGCGTCAGCATGCCCGAAAAGCGGCGTAAGCCACAAAAGGGCCGGATGCTGAAACTCGTCGGCGCGAAGGGTAATAATCTCAAAGATGTCACGGCCGAAATTCCGCTCGGTACCTTCACCTGCATTACAGGTGTCTCCGGCGGCGGTAAGTCAACTCTTGTCATTGATACGCTCTATCGTGCGGTTGCTCGCCGATTAAACGGTGCCTTCGAGCAGCCTGCCCCGTTTGACCGGATTGAGGGTTTGGAACATCTCGATAAAGT
>DAIOVR010000160.1:0-5044 GCA_036758905.1 Beijerinckiaceae bacterium
GTTGGCAGGCCATTGCCCGGCTCATGGGTGCCGCTGGCAATCTCGGCGGCAATATCATCGGCTATCCGCTTCCACGCCGTCAGGGGTGCCTTTTTTTCCGCTGTATGGATGGCCATTTCCTCTACCTCGTCACGAAAGCGTCATGTCAAACGTATAGACCTTTAAGCAGAATCGTCGTAATAGGTCTAGACGTTTTATGACACTAAACCAAGATGAATTAAAGGGTTCGGGCGTGCTGGACGGTGAGAATAACACGGCGCGGCAGCGTTGGATGGGCATTCTCGCCCGTGCAACTGGCGATGAAATCTCCGGACTTTTGGCCGGCATCGAACCGCAGCCGAGCTATGAGCTCATCAAGCGCCCTGAAACCGGAACGCTTATGCTTGAAGGCCGGGCTGGTGGGGCAGGGCAGCGGTTTAATATGGGCGAAGCCACGATGACCCGCTGTGTTATCCGGCTATCCGATGGCACAATGGGTTTTTCATACGCGCTCGGTCGCGACCGGAAAAAGGCAGAGCAGTCCGCCGTTATTGATGCGCTTTTACAAAGCGCGACGTCCGAGACGAATTCGCTGCATGTGGGCATAACGGCCATGGAGCAAGCGCAAGCGGAGGCGCGTGATAGGGCGTCACGCAAAGCGGCTGCTACCAAAGTCAATTTCTTCACGCTTGTAAGGGGAGACGGCTAATCATGAGTGCTCTCCCAACATCCGATTTAGCCATGGGGCTTGCTGATCCTGTCTTTGGCTCACAAGCGGTGTTCCGCACGGTGCTCACTGCCCTTTCTGAGCCGGGAAAAATCATGGCTTTGCCGGATAACTTATCCGGCTGCCCCGACAGCCTGTCACCAGCCGCGGCGTCGCTTCTGCTGACTCTTGTGGATTATGAAACACCTGTTTGGTTTTCCACGGCGTTCGAGAGAATCCGGCCGTGGCTTGTCTTTCATACGGGCGCAGCAATAGCGGCTAAACCGATGGATGCGCGCTTTGCGCTCATCGCAGCGGGACAATCCGATATTGCATTGGATGTCTTCAATCTTGGGGATGAGCGATACCCCGATACATCCGCAACCGTGATCATCCTTTGCCCATCGCTTGAAAACGGGCTTCCGGTAACGCTCACAGGTCCCGGTGTAAGAGAAACCACAAGCTTCGCACCGCAAGGGGTCGATGGTGATTTTTGGAAACAGGTGCAAGACAACAACGCGCTCTTTCCTCTCGGCGTCGATTTGATTTTTGTCGCAGGTTCATCGCTTGCGGGCCTGCCGCGTTCAACGCAGATCAGCGGGGATTTTTAAATGTATGTCGCGGTGAAAGGCGGCGAGGCCGCTATCCTTGCAACGCATGATCTCATCGCAGAAGAGCGCCGTGGTGACGTATCGGTTCCCGAACTCAGCGTCGCGCAAATCCGCGAGCAAATGCAGCTTTCTGTCGCGCGGGTGATGAATGAAGGCTCGCTCTATGATGAGGATTTGGGCGCGCTCGCCTTAAAGCAAACCCAAGGCGATTTGATTGAAGCAGCCTTCCTGATGCGCGCCTACCGTACCACGCTGCCGCGCTTTGGCTCGTCGGTTCCGGTGGATACGGCGACCATGGCCATTCGCCGTCGCATTTCGGCCACCTACAAAGATTTGCCGGGCGGGCAGGTTCTAGGTCCGACCTATGATTATACGCATCGCCTGTTTGACTTTGCGTTGATGGCCAGTGGTGAACATTCACCTGAGGCAAAAACCGCCGAACACGCGTTGGATGCTGCGATGCCACGCGTTCCCGATATCTTGGGCGATGAAGGCTTAATGGAAGCGGAGGTTCCGCCTGCAGGTGATCCGCGCCCGTTCGATTTAACGCGCGATCCCGTGGAGTTTCCCGCCGAACGCGATGTGCGCTTGCAAACGCTGTCTCGGGGCGATGAAGGATTTCTGTTAGGCCTCGCCTATTCGGTGCAGCGCGGCTTTGGCGGTAATCATCCGTTCGCGGGCGAAATTCGCTTAGGTGAAGTTGCCGTTTCGTTTGCGCCGGAAGAATTGGGATTTGCGATTGAGTTAGGCGATATCACACTGACCGAATGCCAGATGGTAAACCAGTTTAAAGGCTCGATTGATCAACCACCACAATTCACCCGCGGCTACGGCATCGCCTTCGGACATGCGGAGCGCAAAGCGATGTCGATGGCGATTATTGATCGTTCGCTCAAAGCGCGCGACTTTGGTGAGGCGAGTGAGTATCCAGCCCAGCAAGAAGAATTTGTGCTCTATCACTGCGACAATGTTGAAGCCTCAGGCTTTGTAGAACATTTGAAGCTCCCGCATTATGTGGATTTCCAAGGCGAACTCGAACTGTTGCGCAAAATTCGGCGCGAGCAGGAAGAGCGCTTGGCAGAGCGGAAGGAAGCGGCAGAATGAACGCGGCCCAGCACGATCCCGAATATAATTTCGGCTATCTCGACGAACAAACAAAGCGCATGATCCGTCGCGCTTTGTTAAAAGCTGTCGCAATCCCTGGCTATCAAGTGCCCTTCGGCTCGCGTGAAATGCCTTTGGCCCGCGGTTGGGGGACAGGCGGCATTCAAATCACCGCTGCGTTGATCGGGCCGGAAGATCGTTTGAAGGTGATTGATCAGGGGGCGGACGATACGACCAATGCCGTCTCCATCCGCCGCTTTTTTGCGCGCGTTTCCGGTGTTGAAACAAAGGAAGAAACGAGCGAGGCAAGCATTATTCAAACGCGCCATCGTATTCCGGAAAAGCCGCTCGAAGCAGGGCAAATTCTCGTTTATCAAGTGCCACAGCCCGAGCCTTTGCGAAAGCTTGAACCCTCCGAAGTTGAAACGAGAAAAATGCACGCATGGGCCGAATATGGCGCGATGCATGTGCGGCTTTATGAGGATATCGCGCGCTTTGGCCATGTGGCGACAACGTACTCTTATCCAGTGATGGTGAATGGCCGCTATGTGATGTCGCCAACGCCCATTCCGAAATTCGATAATCCGAAAATGGATGATATGCCTGCACTGCAACTCTTCGGCGCGGGCCGTGAAAAGCGTATTTATGCGATACCCCCTTACACGACGGTTAAGAGTCTTGATTTTGAAGATCATCCCTTCACCATCCAAAGCTGGACGGAGCCTTGCGCGCTATGCGCGGCAAAAGACAGCTATCTCGATGAAGTGATTACGGATGATAGCGGTGGCCGAATGTTTGTATGTTCTGATAGTTCCTATTGCGAGGAGCGTCGCGCTCAAGGCCATGTCGGCAAAGAATTAGCTACGGCAGAAGCGCTTGCTTATGTCGACAGTGCCAAAGGGGCATCGAATGATGCGTGATAACTCGACGGATCACCTCAACGATCCAGAACCGATTTTAATCGCCAACAAGGTCACGAAACATTATGGCGAGCGGATCGGCTGCGAGGATGTGTCGTTCTCTCTATGGCCGGGTGAAGTGCTCGGCATTGTCGGCGAATCAGGCTCTGGCAAATCAACGCTATTGCGATGCCTTGCAGGCATTGATCGCCCGACTAGCGGCGAGATTTTGTTCCGTCATGACGATCAGCCTATCAGCCTGTTTGATATTCCAGAACCCACGCGCCGCAAATTGATGCGGACCGAATGGGGCATCGTTCACCAAAACCCGCGCGATGGTCTTCGCATGGATGTATCTGCGGGCGGCAATGTTGGCGAACGTTTGATGGACCGGGGGGATCGCCATTATGGTAAAATTCGTGCCTCGGCGCTTGATTGGTTGACGCGTGTTGAAATAAGCGAAGACCGCATTGATGATCGCCCGCGCCAGTTTTCCGGCGGTATGCAGCAGCGCTTGCAAATCGCCCGTGTGCTGGTCCCAGAGCCCCGCCTTGTGTTTATGGATGAGCCAACGGGTGGGCTTGATGTTTCAGTGCAAGCGCGTCTGCTCGATCTCTTGCGCGTGCTGGTACGCGATTTAGGCATTGCTGCCGTAATCGTTACCCATGATTTGGCAGTGGCCCGATTGCTAACCGATCGGTTGATGGTCATGAAGGGCGGCTATGTCGTCGAAGAAGGCCTCACTGATCAAGTGCTCGATGATCCGCATCACGCCTATACCCAATTACTCACTTCCGCTGTTCTCGCGGCTTGATCAAAGCAAATGTCGCGAAATTGTCATCAAGACTTCTTAAACCGCACCTGAAAGCGAGCGCCGCATGACGACTATGTTGAAAGCTGAAGGGCTGACGAAGCAGTTTGTTCTGCATAATCAGAACAGCGTCACTCTGCCTGTCTTTGCCGAAGTAAGCTTCTCCGCCGATCAAGGCGAAGCTGTTATTCTCCACGGTCAATCGGGCGTCGGCAAATCAACGCTGTTGCGCATTCTCTATGGCAATTATCGCCCGACAAAAGGCCATGTGCATGTTCGGCATGGTGACGACTTTATTGACATCGTTACCGCCACGCCGCGCCGTGTTTTGGAAGCGCGTCGGAAATCCATTGGTTTTGTAAGCCAGTTTTTGCGTGTCATTCCGCGCGTTAAAGCGATTGATATTGTCAAAGACCCGATGCTTGCCCGCGGCGTTGCCGATGACGAGGCCACACGTCGGGCCAGTGATATGCTTGCAAGGCTCAATCTGCCCGAGCGGTTATGGAATTTGGCCCCCAGCACGTTTTCTGGTGGCGAGCAGCAGCGTGTTAATATCGCGCGTAGCTTTGTTGATCCATCGCCGATTTTATTGCTCGATGAGCCCACCGCATCGCTTGATGCCGCCAATCGCGATGTTGTCGTCGATCTTATCGCCGAGGCTCGTCAAAAGCGCTCGGCGATCATTGGCATTTTTCATGACGAGGCCGTTCGTGACCGCGTCGCTACTCGCCGCTTAGATCTCACCGCATATAAGGCAGCCGCTTGATCATGACTGAAACGATTCTCACCAACGCCACGCTCGTTCTTGAAAACGAAACCCGCAATGGCACGATAGCCTTTAATGAAACGGGCATTACGGGCCTCGATTTTTCGCGCTCCTCGCTTCCATCGGCGATTGATGTTGAAGGCGACTATGTCACTCCCGGCATTGTTG
>DAIOVR010000161.1:0-4945 GCA_036758905.1 Beijerinckiaceae bacterium
TCGATGGCCAATACAAGCAGCGCTTCCGAGCGCTTTGAGCGGGGCTATTCGGACTATATCGAACGGCTTGAGACGGGCGACGGCTTTGGGCTGACGCCTGCCCATCGGCGCATCGCAGCGGATGGATTGATCGCCAAGCGGGATTTAAACCGCGCGTTTATGGAAGCGCAACGGGCAGAGCCGGATTTGGCGTTTCAGGAGTTTGTGGGGCGGATGTAAAATACCGTCATTGCGAGCGTAAGCGAAGCAACCCAGCTAGCAGAATGTAAAAAGTGCGCGGTGTTGCTATTGCATCTTTTCTATCGCCATCAACTGGGTTGCTTCGCGTTCGCTCGCAATGACGGATATGAATTAAAGCGGAATATTATCGTGCTTCTTCCACGGCCGCTCGGCCTTCTTCGTCGACAGCATTGCTAACCCGCGCGCGATACGCCGCCGTGTTGAATGCGGCATGATCACTTCGTCGATATAGCCGCGCTCGGCGGCGACGAAGGGCGAGAGGAAGCGCTCTTCGTAATCCTTGGTTTTGGCCGCAATCGCATCGGCATCGCCGATATCGGACCGGAAAATGATTTCGACCGCGCCTTTGGCGCCCATCACCGCGATTTGGGCGGTGGGCCAAGCGAAATTGATATCGCCGCCTAAATGTTTCGACGCCATCACATCGTAAGCGCCACCGAACGCTTTGCGGGTGATGACGGTGACGAGCGGCACGCTGGCCTCACCATAGGCGAAGAGGAGCTTGGCACCGTGTTTGATGAGGCCGCCATATTCCTGCGCCGTACCAGGCAAGAAGCCCGGCACGTCGACGAAGGTGACGATCGGGATTTCAAACGCATCGCAGAAGCGCACAAAGCGCGCGGCTTTGCGGGAGGCGTCTGAATCGAGCACGCCTGCCAGCACCATCGGCTGATTGGCGACAATTCCAACCGTGCGGCCCTCAATGCGGCCAAAGCCCGTGATGATGTTTTTGGCGTAGCTCTCTTGGATCTCAAAGAAATCGCCTTCATCCACCGTTTTGTGTATTAGCTCTTTCATATCGTATGGCTTGTTCGGATTTTCCGGCACCAACGTGTCGAGCGAGAGATCGACGCGTTCTGCGGTGTCAAAGCTCGGCCAATGGGGAGCGCCATCGGTATTGTTCGAGGGCAGAAAATCAATCAGGCGGCGGACCTGCAAGAGGGCTTCGACATCATTGTCCCATGCGCCATCGGCCACCGAAGATTTTGATGTGTGGACTTTCGCGCCGCCCAATTCTTCGGCTGTCACCGTCTCATTGGTGACGGTTTTGACGACGTCCGGACCTGTGACAAACATGTAGGACCGATCGCGCACCATGAAGATAAAATCGGTCATCGCGGGGGAGTAAACATCGCCGCCCGCACAGGGTCCAAGGATCACGGAGATTTGCGGAATGACGCCTGAAGCGATCACGTTACGTCTGAAGACTTCGCCGTAACCCCCTAAGGCTGCTACACCTTCTTGAATACGCGCACCACCCGCATCGAACAGGCCGATGATCGGCGCGCGCATTTTGAGCGCCATATCCTGGATCTTGTTGATCTTCTGCGCGTGGGTCTCTGACAGCGAGCCTCCGAACACGGTGAAGTCTTTTGCGAACACGAAAACCGTGCGGCCATTGACCGTGCCCCACCCTGTGACAACACCGTCGCCGGGGATCTTCGTCTTCTCCATTCCGAAATCGGTAGAGCGGTGCTGGACGAACATATCGAATTCTTCAAAAGATCCATGATCCATCAAAAGCTCGATCCGCTCCCGCGCCGTCAGCTTGCCGCGCGCATGCTGGGCATCGATACGGGCCTGTCCACCACCAAGGCGGGCTTGGGCGCGCCGATCATCGAGCTTTTCGAGAATGTCTTTCATGGAAGATCCGTTTTAGGTTGGTGGGGCTGCATATCCGTCTTTGACCTGTCCTATCACGCGACGACCGCGAGCGGCAGTGCGACAAAGGATTAACGGATTAAGCGACCGGAATAGCCGGCGTGATGTCCGTAAGGCTGAAATCTTTACCCTTAAATAACAGTGGCCGATCTTTTTCTTTAGCGAGCGCATAGGCGAAGACATCGCCCAAATTAAGCGCGGCTTTGTGATTGCCTTTGCCATAAGTAAGATAGGCCAAACGGGCGCGATGGGCTTGGGAAGCCGTGACGGGTTCGATGATCATTCCTGATTTTGCAACAAATTCATCTAACCGTTCGGCCGCGCCTATTCTATTGCTGCGGTCAATGACGACGGAAGCTTCAACCAAGTTTGCGGCTGAAATTCGAACATCATCGGCATCAAGAATGGCTTGCGTGAATAATCCGGCTTCTGGTTCAAAGAATAATATCGCCACGAGAGCGGATGAATCAATGATCATACCGGCAAGCCGCGCTCGTCATAAAGAAACGAATGGTCTGATGAAATGCCGCTTTCTTTCAATTCGCGTCCGCATTCTTCGGCAATTTTCATTAGTTCATCAAATTTGGCCTTACGCGATTGACGCTCAGACTGTGCTTCGATCTCTGTAAGGCGCTTGGCCACCGCCTCGCCGACAGCGGCTGTCATCGATACTCCCGTCAGCTCGGCGAGTTTTTTAACATCGCGATAGATGACTTCGTTCTTGATATTGAGCGTCATGGGTTTCTACCTTTCATGCCCTAACAGGTAGAATGCCAGAACTTAGGCTGCGTCTCAAGATTTTCCGTTGAGAAACATCGCCGCCGCATTGAACTCTGTCAGCCGTCGGGCGCGGCGGGCCAAGGCCTCTTCGTCCTGCCCCCAAATGGCCATTTGCACGTCTTCGTCGACATGGGCGGCCGTCCAAATCGTGTCGGCGTTGAAGGCCTTATCGGCCAGCGCCAAAGCGAGCACGGCTGATCCCGTCAATGTGGTGGCGACATGCAGGGCGGCCAAGCGCAAAGGATCGGTTATTTTGCGGACATGGTCCTGGATTTCCGTCAGCGTTTCTTGCGGCTGCGGGACATGCATGACGCCTGCGGCCAGATTAAACCGCCAGCGGTGGCGCTCTAGCGCCCAATCGAGCACGGGGTCCCAGAGTTCATTCTGCTTCTCGACCAACCGCGTCGGGGCTGTGGCGCGGTAGCACAACAAATCCGAGCCCGCATATTTGGCGATATCATCCGCCGTCTCAAAAAGGCGAGGAGCTACCCCTTCCATAGCCGTGTTGAGGATGCGCGTGAGCGGCATTTCATTCGGATCGAGATATTCACCGACATCGCGCCACTCGGCAGCCACCGCTTCTGCCAAAGCAGACGATGGCAGGCTGTGGGCTTGCTTGTTCGGGGTGCGCGTGGGGCGCCCATCGATCAGAATACCGTAACCGCCCTCGCTCTCCGTGATGGTGACCTCTTTCCAGAAGCGCTTGGGCAGTGATTTTTGCAAATCGCGACGCGCCATGGCGTGCGGATCAATCGGCGGGGGTGCATCGAAAATCGAACCGTCGGACGGAGCCATTTGACCTATTCCTCGGGCGATTCAAGGATCGGGTCGTAGCGCTTGGCGTCTAACCCAAGAAGATTCCAGCTCTGCTGCATGTGCTGCGGCAGAGGAGCTGTCACATCGACAGGCTTACCCGTGCGCGGATGCGGAATGACAATGCGGCGGGCCAAAAGATGCAACCGGTTTTGAATACCGCCGGGCAATTCCCAATTCTCGATATCGAAATATTTCGGATCGCCCACAATCGGGTGGCCGATATGGGCGGCATGGGCGCGCAATTGATGCGTGCGGCCCGTGACGGGCTTCATCGAGAGCCAGCTGAGTTTCTGCGCGGCTGTTTCCACCACCGCGTAATAGGTCACCGCATGGGTCGCGCCTTCCGCGCCATGCTTGGCGATTTGCATTTTGGCATCGCCCTCCTCGTCCTCGCCTTTGGCAAGGTAAGTGGAGACGCGGCCTTGTTTGACGCGCGGCACGCCCGCCACCAGCGCCCAATAGATTTTGCGCGTGTCGCGTGAGCGGAAGCTTTTGGCCAATGCTGAGGCCGCAAACCGTGTTTTGGCAATCACGATGCAGCCGGACGTATCTTTATCGAGCCGATGCACGAGGCGCGGCTTCTGGCCTTGCGCGTCGCGCAAGGCCTCTAGCATGCCATCCAAATGCCGCACGGTGCCGGAGCCGCCCTGCACCGCCAGACCGAAGGGCTTGTTGAGCACCATCATATCAGCATCTTCAAAGAGGATCATGGCGCGGATGGCAGCGGCATCGCCTGCTTCCGCCTGCGGGGAGCGGGCCACAAGGCCCGTGCCTTCCTCAATGCGCAAGGGCGGCACGCGAACGATTTGACCCGCTTCTAACCGGTCCTTCGTCTCAACGCGCTTGGAATTGACGCGGAGCTCGCCTTTACGCGCAATGCGCTGGATATGGCTGAAGGAAAGGCCCGGAAAGCGATGCTCCAAAAAGCGATCCACCCGCATACCCGCTTCATCCTCGGTGACATTGAGGTTGAGAACAGCAGTAGGCAGCGGCGCGAGTTTAACGACGGGCTTTGGGGCTTGCTCGACCACACCGGATTCGGCGGCGCGTTGAGCCCGTTCTTTGGCTTGTTTATCGCGCCTCATGTCAGCATCCTAACGGCGTAAAGGCCGAAAGCGAGGCCAAGAATGGAAAGTACAACGGAACCCACGACATAGATCAGCGCGGTCAGCATCTCGCCGCGTTCATAGAGCAGCATCGCATCAAGCGAAAAGGCGGAAAACGTGGTGTAACCGCCCAAAATACCCGTGGTCACAAAAAGCCGCGCCTCCTGCGACCAGCTCTCGGTGGCTTTAAACGCAAAAAAGCCGGCGGCTAACCCCATCATCAGGGAGCCCGTGATGTTGATGGCCATAATGCCAAACGGAAACTCCGTCCCGGCCAGACGACCAACAGCCTGATTGACGAGATGACGAATGGCCGCGCCTAGGCCGCCGCCCAAGAAAAC
>DAIOVR010000162.1:0-4940 GCA_036758905.1 Beijerinckiaceae bacterium
AAATTAAGATAATTATTAGCGCTCATTTATAGTTATAGCACCTCAATCCAAAAGACGCTGTATAGACCGTAGCCTCCCTCCGCTACCACCAATTAAGAGAATGCGTATACCGTTTAAATAACAATTTGCGCGCCTGATTAATAATTACGCTGGTGATGATTGAAGCGAGCTAAGCAGATTTTCGCTCGCACGAGCGAGTAAGCCTGCGTCAACGCCAATTGCAATAAAATCAATGCCTGCATTCATTGCGGAACGTTGCAAAGCCGTATCGCCCGTCAAGAGGCCCGCTGGTTTGCCTGATGCTTTGATCCGCTTGATGGTGTCGATAACAACCGCTCGCATATCCGCGTGGCTTTGGTTGGCGCCGTAGCCAAGACTGGCGGCTAGATCGGCCGGGCCGATGAAGAGGGCGTCAATGCCTTCGACTTTTGCAATTGCATCAAGATTGTTCAACGCTTCTTGTGTTTCGATTTGCACAATCATGCATATGTCGTCGGCGCATGTGGCAAAGTAATCCTTTTCACGGCCAAAGCGTGTGGCTCGCGTCAGAGCCGATACGCCTCTGATTCCATTCGGCGGATAACGTGTGGCGCGAACGGCATATTCAGCTTCTTCCCTTGTTTGCACATAGGGAATGAGCAGCGTCTGCGCGCCGATATCAAGAAACCGCTTGATCAACACGGCGTCATTTGCAGCCGGTCGGACGAGTGCGGAGACCGATGGATAGCCCGCTATCGTTTGAAGTTGCGGCAAGACGGTTAAAGGGTCGCCGGGCGAATGTTCGGTATCCAGCAGCAACCAATCATAGCCGGCGCCCGCAATCACCTCGACGGCGAAAGAGTTGGAAAGCGTCGACCAGAGACCGAATTGCGTTTTCCCTGATTCTAAAGCGCGTTTGAACTGGTTCTGCGGCATAAGGCTGCCCCTTTATTCGAACGACACGCCGATGGAGCCCATCGGACCATAATCGGCGTAGATCACGTCTCCCGAGGCGATGTCGACAGGCCGCGTAAACGAGCCGCCGAGCACAATATCGCCCTTTTTCAAGCCGCCGCCATGGGGCGCGAGCTTGTTGACGAGCCAGGCGATGCCGGCAGCCGGATGACCCATAATCGCGGCCGAGACGCCCGATTCTTCAATCGTTCCATTTTTCGAAAGCGTGGCTGCCACCCAGCGCACATCGATATCAAAGGGGCGAACGATGCGACCGCCCAAAACAATCGCACCATAGGCGGCGTTATCGGCGATGGTATCGACAATGGCGCGCGGCACTTCGGTGCGATAATCGATGATTTCAAGCGCAGGCGACACATAGGCGGTGGCCTCCATGACATCGTGCATCTGGCAGCCCGATCCTTTAAGATCCGCGCCCATGATAAAGGCCAGCTCCGTTTCAAGCCGCGGCTTGATGAAGGTGCCTGCAGGAATACGCGCGCCATCCTTAAAAAGGGCATCATCAAACATCACGCCATAATCCGGCTCGGTGATTTTCGACGCCATTTGCATCGCCCGGCTGGTGAGGCCGATTTTGCGTCCGATGATTTTGGCGCCTCCCGCGACGCGAAGATCGGCCCAGCGTTGCTGGACATCATAGGAATCTTCAATCGTCATTTCCGGATAGGTTTTTGACAATTGCGGAATGGTCTTGCGCGTCTTGTCCGCGTTGAAAAGACTGAGAGCGGCGGCTTGTCTTTGTTCATCCGTCAACATGGCGTCTGCTCCTTGATTAAACTTGGCTCAACGCAAGTGCAGCAAGCACCACAATGATCGAGGCGGGTGTGAACAATGAAATATTGGCGTCGGTTTCAAACCGCATTCCCAGAATATTCCATTTAAAGGTTGGAACCGGGTTTACCTCGCTGACGATCGTTCCCTTATAAAGCGGCATGGAGGCTGCGGCGGTCCAAAATCCGAGATAGGCGGAAGCGGCCAATAGCGTTGCGAGCCATAGGGGGCCTGATTCCGATCCAGCGGTCCAAATCAGATAAAGTGCAATGATCCCGATAAAGACATAGGAGCTAACCTGCCAGACGACGTGAAACCGTGCGTGACCCGGAAAAGAGGGATTGGTTGCGTGGGTGTTGTTGGAATCAAACACGGCTGGAATGGCGCTGTAGCCCAGCGTAGCGATGGTTAGGAGCAGTTTGGCAAGCAAAAGCATGGTTCGTCCTCCCGACGGTTAGCGATGATCGATCATTGACAACTGTACCGATTTATGGGACAGTCATATCGTTTTATGGGACAATATGAAGGAGGGCCGCTTGATGTCAAGCGCCTTTGACGAAACCGCATCGCTGAAAAAAGGGCAGCGGAACGAAATGCGCATGATTGCGCGGGCGGCCGAAGTTTTGCGCGCCTTGGCCGATCATCCGTCCGGTCTAAGTCTGGGGCAAATCGCAAAAGCCGCAGGCTTGCCGCGCTCCACCGTGCAGCGTTTGGTAGGGGCGCTGGAAGCGGAAGGCTTTGTCGCGACGCGTGCGGGCATGGCAGGCGTAAGGCTAGGGGCCGAACTCGTTCGCCTGGGATCCGCCGTTCATGCCAATCTGCGCAGCTTGTTTCGGCCCTATTTACACAAATTGCATATCCAGACGCAGGATACGGTTGACCTGACTTTGCTGACCGACGGCGTTCCCGTGGTGATTGATCAAATCACGTCGAGGGCCCCGTTGCGTGTTGTTTCCTTTGTGGGGCGTCCTTTACCGCTTCATTGCACGGCCAGCGGCAAGGCGCATTTATCGGCGATGTCCAAAGCGGAGGCCGACCATTGGCTTGCCGCGCCGCTCAAAACCTTCACGAAGCAAACCATGACGGATCCAACCCGATTGCTGCGATTGGCGGAGACGGCGCATTTAGGTGAATTTCATCTTGACCAAGAAGAATTTGATGTCGGCATTTGCGCCGTTGCCTTACCGATTAATACGCCCGGTCTCGATAATTATGCAGTTGCTGTTTCTATGCCGGCCAACCGATTTAAAGAGCGGTTGCCTTTGCTCCGTGAGGCGCTGAAAACCTGCCAAAAGGAAATGGAAACGGTAGTCGGCGCGATCTAGGCGCGAGTGGCGAATGTTTCTAAAAAACGCGAGATTCCGGACCCAATGCAGGGCGTGGGCGATCTGCCACTTCAAGGGCTTCTGCTTCGCCTATACCTGTCATGCAAAGCAGTCTGACAACGGCTTCGTCGATCAGTCTGGGTGATAACTGCTCTTGGATCACTGCTCGGCTCACACCCACAATCGCGAAGGTTGCCATTTTCCAAAGTAGTTCCGCATCGTCGACTTTGAACCGGTTCGCGCGCGCAGCGTTTTGCAGGTCGCGAATGGCAAACGGCCCCATGCAGCGAAACATCGCGTCAGCCACAACTTCCGGCCGGTTGAGCAATTGCTTCCAGCGGAGATCACCCGTTGCCGCTTCAATCACCGTTCGAATGCCGAAGGCGTAGACCTGCGCGGGGTCCGAGAATTGATTGGTGACCTCCTCGATGCGGATCGCGAGATTATGCATTACGCGCTCAAGGACTGCGACGGCCAAATCTTCTTTCGACTTGAAGTAGCTATAGACAGTGCCCGCGCCAACATCGGCCCTCTGGGCAATCTCTTGCATTGTCGCGGCGTCAATGCCCTTTTCCGACATAACGCGGTAGCCGGCCTGCACCAAAGCCTCCCGATTCCGTTCTTGACGGAGGGCTACGCGGCCCTTTGGCATAGGATTGCGGCTTGGCAAAGCATTGATTCCCTTCAATTTTTATTGTGTCTTGAACAATTATGGCGCTTAAGTCAAGATCGAACGACACTCGAAATTGAATTAATTCGAAAAATTTCCTAACCCCACTTGACTTTCACTCGAAATTGAACGACGTTCAGTTTCAGCGTTCATTCTAAAAATTAAAACGCGTCAAAAGGGAGGTTTTCAATGAATATGCACGTGCATCCTCAGATCCATGACTCGAATGTTAAAGCGATCGCCGAAAGTATTGTCCCCGAATTGGCCTCCCGCGCCTTTCAAGCGGAAAAGGACCGCAAGGTTCCTTTGGAAAACATCCAATTGCTCCATGATACGGGTTTGCTCGGCGTGTTTCGTGCGAAAAAATGGGGTGGTTCGGAACTCTCCATGCGCGCCCATGTTGACGCGGTCGCGACCATTTCCAAGGGTTGCGCGGCAACCGGTTGGGTTTTGGGTATCTACCACGCGCATGACTACATTATCGGTCACATGAGCGAGCAGGTTCAGGAAGAAATCTATTCGACCGGTGATTTTCAGGCTGTTGCAGCGGTGATCGGGCCGCGCGGCAAAGCGATCCGCAAGAAAGATGGCTCCTATGTGCTAAGCGGCTTCTGGCCGTTTGCCTCTGGTAACTCGGCTTCGCATTGGTTGCTCTTGGGCGCGGAAATTTTCGACGAAGACGGTAATATGGTCGATGCGGGTGATCTTGCCGTTCCGATCGGTGATGTCGAGCGCGTTGATGACTGGTTTGTCGCGGGCCTTCAAGGCACCGGATCAAACTCGATCAAGTGCAAAGATGTTGTCGTTCCCGCCCATCGCTTTGTTTCGCTCCCCGCGATTTTGGAAAATCAAACGCCGATCTTTTCGCGCGATGATGCGCCAACGGTACATAAGAGCCAGGCGGGACCGGCGCTCGGTATGTTTATCGCCACTTCGGCACTCGGTGCAGCGCGGTGCGCTTTGGACGAATTCTTGAAAGTCGTGCCTGGCAAAAAGGTGATGTATACCTCGCACATCTCGCATGAATGGTCCGCGCTTCAAATCGCACTCGGCGAAGCGGCCTCGATGATCCATGCTGCCGAATTGATCTTCTATAAATGCGCTGACGACGTTGATGATTATGCCCGTCGTGGCGAAAAAATGCCGATGGAACTTCGGGGCCGTATCCGCATGGATATCACCGCGGTGCCAACACTCTGCCGCGACGCGGTACAGAAACT
>DAIOVR010000163.1:0-4898 GCA_036758905.1 Beijerinckiaceae bacterium
GCGTCAAAAACTTGTGTGAATCCGACGCCAAGCCGTGCTAAGCGGTCGCATCCTCTAACTTATTTTTTAAACGGTTTTTCGAAAATGGCCGATTTTCACCGCATTAAACGTCTTCCACCCTATGTTTTTGAGCAAGTTAACCGGATTAAAGCCGCAGCGCGCAACCGTGGCGCTGATATTATCGATTTAGGCATGGGCAATCCGGACCTCCCCGCCCCCAAACATGTCCTCGAAAAGCTCGTTGAAACGGTTGGAAAGCCGAGAACCGACCGATATTCGGCCTCCCGAGGCATTCCAGGACTACGCAAAGCCCAAGCCGCCTATTATGAGCGCCGCTTTGGAGTCACGCTCAATCCGGATACAGAAGTTATTGCCACCTTGGGCTCCAAAGAAGGCTTCGCCAATATGGCGCAAGCGATCACTGCACCCGGCGATGTCGTTTTGGTGCCCAATCCCTCTTATCCGATCCATGCCTTCGGCTTTTTGATGGCGGGGGGCGTGATTCGCTCGGTCCCTGCCGAACCCAATGACGACTTTTTCCGCCAGCTTGAGCGCGCGGTAGCCCATTCGATTCCCAAACCGATCGCGCTCGTCACCTGTTATCCAGCCAACCCGACGGCCTTCGTCGCGTCGCTCGATTTTTATCGTGACCTCGTCCAATTTGCCAAAAAGCACGAGATCATTTTACTTTCCGATCTCGCCTACGCGGAAGTCTATTTCGACGATGCTAACCCGCCACCCTCGGTGCTGCAGGTTCCAGGCGCGATGGATGTGACGGTTGAATTCACCTCGATGTCGAAGACTTTCTCGATGGCGGGATGGCGCATGGGCTTTGCGGTCGGCAATGAAAAGCTCATTGCTTCACTCGCGCGGGTGAAATCCTATCTGGATTACGGCGCCTTCACGCCTATCCAAGTAGCGGCCACCGCCGCGTTGAACGGTCCCGATGACTGCATTAAAGAAATGCGTGCCGTCTACAAAAACCGCCGCGACGCTCTCGTTGAGAGTTTCGGCCATGCCGGATGGAATATTGATCCACCGGGTGCCTCTATGTTCGCTTGGGTTAAGATTCCGGAACCCTTTACCAGCATGGGCAGCCTCGAATTTTCGAAGCTATTGGTCGAAAAAGCCGATGTCGCCGTAGCACCCGGTATTGGCTTCGGCGAATATGGCGATGACCATGTTAGGATTGCAATCGTCGAAAATGAACAACGGATTCGCCAGGCTGCGCGTAATATACGTCGATTCCTAGAGACTGCGGATCAAACCTTAGACAATGTCATTCCTAAAAAAGCCGTTGGCTAACCCATTATCAAAAAGTCAGATCTAAATATGACCACTCCTCTCCGCATTGGACTTCTAGGCCTCGGTACCGTCGGCGCGGCCCTATTTCGCGCGCTTCACGACAACCAAAACTCCATCAAAGACCGTAGTGGCCGTTCGATCATCGTTACCGCCGTATCGGCCCGCGACAAGTCGCGCGATCGTGGCATCGACCTTAAAGACGTCGCGTGGTTTGATGATCCGGTAGCGCTTGCCTCATCCGACACAATCGATTGCATCGTCGAATTGATCGGCGGAGCGGATGGTACGGCCAAAGCATCGGTTGAAGCCGCTCTGGCTTCCGGCAAACACGTCGTAACCGCCAATAAAGCATTGCTTGCTAAACACGGCTCAGCGCTCGTCACTCTGGCCGAGAAGCATCACGTCGCGTTGAATTTTGAAGCGGCGGTTGCTGGAGGAATTCCGATCATCAAGACCCTACGGGAATCGCTTGCTGGCAATACTGTCACGCGCGTCTCAGGCATTTTGAACGGCACCTGCAACTATATCCTGTCGCGCATGGAGCTTGAAAGCCTCACCTTCGATGCATGTTTGAAAGATGCCCAACGCCTCGGCTATGCCGAAGCGGATCCGACCTTTGACGTCGGCGGCTTCGATACGGCCCACAAGCTCTCCATCCTGACAAGCCTCGCCTTTGGTGCGGAGATTGATGCCGATGCCGTCTATGTCGAAGGCATCGCCTCGATTACGCCGCTTGATCTCGTGATGGCCGATGAACTTGGTTACCGAATCAAGCTTTTGGGCGTTGCAGAGCGTACATCAACGGGCATTGAACAACGCGTTCACCCCACAATGGTGCCAAAGCATTGGGCCATCGCGCAGGTGATGGGCGTTACGAATGCGGTGAATGTTGCGGCCGATATCGTCGGTGAATTGACCCTCGTAGGTCCCGGTGCAGGCGGCAATGCGACGGCGTCTTCTGTCTTGTCCGACTTAATTGATATTGCGCGGGGCATTGTTCTTCCGCCCTTGGGGGTTCCGTCCAAAGCCCTTGCCGTTCCAGAACGCGCTCCGATGCAACGTCATGAAGGCGGCTATTATATTCGCCTTGCCGCGCGAGATCGCCCGGGTGCTGCCGCCGGCATCGCAACGCGCATGGCCGAGCAATCAATTTCGCTCGAAAGCATTGTGCAAAAGCGCCCTACTGCCTCCCGCGCCGCTGACCCCGCTGGTAAATCGGGTGAGCCAGTGCCCGTCGTGCTTATTACCTACGCCACAACCGAGGAAGCCATCCGTCGCGCGCTTGATGCGATGATGGCGGACGGACATATCGCAGAACCACCGCAACTTATCCGCATCGAACGCGGTTAAGCTGACGATTATTGTTTTTGACTAGGAGATAGCGCTCGTGACCCAAGATACTGACATTCACGTCCACCCCAAAGAGGTCATCGAGCGGATTCTTTCCATGGAGCTTGTGCGCGTTACCGAGCGCGCCGCCGTATCCGCCGCCCGCTGGCGCGGACGGGGCGACGAGAAAGCTGCCGATCAGGCCGCCGTCGACGCAATGCGTCGTGAACTTAACAAACTTCCCATTGATGGTCGTATCGTCATCGGCGAAGGCGAGCGTGACGAAGCGCCAATGCTTTTTATCGGTGAAAAAGTCGGCAATGGCTCCGGCCCCAAAGTCGATATCGCGGTTGATCCGTTAGAAGGCACAACGCTTTGCGCGAAAGATATGCCCGGCGCGATTGCAGTCATGGCAATGGCACCCGCAGGCTCGCTCCTTTACGCGCCTGACGTCTATATGGACAAAATCGCCATCGGCCCCGGCTATGCGAAAGGCGTTGTCGATCTTGATGCAACACCGGTCGACAATATTCACTCGCTCGCGAAAGCCAAAGGTGTAAATCCGCATGAAATTAACGTTCTCATTCTCGATCGTCCGCGCCATGCCAGCCTCATCGAAGCGGTACGCAGCACAGGTGCGTCCGTTCGTTTAATCACGGATGGCGACGTGGCAGGCGTTATTTTTACCGCCATGCAATCCTTCACCGGAATTGATCTTTATCTCGGCAGCGGTGGCGCACCGGAAGGCGTCCTGGCAGCGGCCGCATTGCGCTGCGTCGGCGGGCAAATGCAGGGCCGTTTGATCCTCGACACCCAAGCCAAAATTGACCGCGCCCGCGGCATGGGCGTTGCCGATCCGAAGCGTAAATATGATATGGAAGAACTCGCATCCGATGACGTGATCGTCTCAGCGACAGGTGTTACGGATGGCGCACTTATGCACGGCGTAAGATTTCACGGCGAAGTGATTGAGACGGAAACCATCGTCTATCGCTCCATCACCGGAACAGTCCGCCGCATCCACGGCGAGCATCGCGAATTAGCGAAGTTTCGGTTGGATTGAGGGTACATAAACGACCGTCATTGCGAGCGAACGCGAAGCAACCCAGTTGATGATTCAAGAAGGAACGCAATCAACGTGTTGCACCTTCTCGACACTGTTTAGCTGGGTTGCTTCGCTCTTCGCTCGCAATGACGGATTAATTACGCAACCCCCAACATCAACTTCAAATTCTGCACCGCAGCCCCTGACGCACCTTTGCCCAGATTATCGAGCTTCGCCACAAGCACCGCTTGCCGTGCGTTTTCATTCGCATAGACGCGCAACTCCAGCATATCCGTATTGTTAAGCGATTCAGCTTCCAACCGTCCCGCTTTCACGCTCGCATCATCCATCGGCACTACACGCACAAGCTCGCAGCCCTGATAGCGATCCACCAATGCCGCATGTAAATCAGCCGCTTTCGGCTTGCCGTCAAGTGCGTCTAAATGCAGCGGTACACTCACCAGCATACCCTGTCTGAAATTACCGACAGAAGGCACAAATATCGGACGTTGATTGAGGTTGGAATAAGTCTGCAATTCCGGCACATGCTTATGCGCCAATCCCAATCCGTAAAGCTCGAAATGCGGCGCGGTACCTGCCTCATAGGCCTCTATCATAGATTTACCACCACCCGAATAACCAGAAACGGCATTAACCGTGATCGGATAGTCGACGAGAATAAATCCCGCATCAACCAATGGTCTAATCAATGCAATGCCACCCGTCGGATAGCACCCGGGATTAGCCACAAAATGCGCGCCTTCAATCATATCGCGTTGCGTTGGATGCAATTCGGCAAAGCCATACACCCAACCCGGTGCAATGCGATGCGCAGTAGAAGCATCCAGAATACGCGGCGCATTCGCACCCAATTCATTGCCCAGTGCCACCGCTTCAATCGCCGCATCATCCGGCAAGCAAAGCACGACGGCATCGACTTCCGCCATCAAGGCCTGCCGCGCTTTTGGATCTTTACGCTTTGCAGGATCAATGCTGCGTACTTCAATACCGTTCACATGAGCAAGGCGCTCGGCAATGCCTAAGCCCGTTGTGCCTGCCTCGCCATCAATAAAGACTGTCGCCTTGCTCATGCTTTTGTTCCTTCACAATAAGATCAATTATAGCCGATCAGGCATTTGGTTTCGAGATAATCATGCAAGCCAAATGCGCCATATTCGCGACCATTGCCGGACTGCTTATATCCACCAAACGCTGAGTA
>DAIOVR010000164.1:0-4866 GCA_036758905.1 Beijerinckiaceae bacterium
GCGCGCTTGAGACTTCTTCCTCGCCTTCAAACAGAAACACCATATTGACGGGCAGTGCGCCCTGCTCGGCAAGATAGGCGGCAGCAACCGCAATCGGGATCAGCATCGGGCCTTTGTCGTCCGATACGCCACGCGCATAGAGTCTGCCGTCGCGAATATCCGGGACGAAGGGTGAGGATTTCCACGCGCTGATCGGATCAGGCGGTTGCACATCGTAATGGCCGTAAACGAGTATAGTCGGTGCGCCGGGCGCATGACGCCATGCAGCGGTTACAACGGGATGGCCTGCTGTGGGTAGAATAGCGACGTCCGTAAGACCCGCTGCTTGAAGCTCGGCGGCAACGAACTCGCTCGCTTTGAGGATGCCTTCTTTATAGGCGGGATCGGTCGAGACGCTCGGGATCGATACAAAGCTTTTGAGCGTTTCAATATGCTTCGGCATATCGCCTAAGAGGCGTTTTTCGATCGCTTCTGAATGCCAAGGATCGATCATTTACCGCCATCCACCGAAAGCACTTGTCCGGTAATCCATTCGGCCTGTTCGCTCGCGAAAAACAACGTAGCCGCGACGATGTCATCGACCTTGCCAAGACGACGCGTGGCGATGCGTTCTAGCATCGCCTTCTGGCCTTCCGCGCCATAGCTTTCCCATTGCCGCTCAGTCGTGGGATTGGAGCGCACAAAGCCGGGAGCAACGCTGTTCACGGTGATGCCGAATTTGCCGAGCTCATGGCCGAGTTGTCGTGTAAGGCCAATCTCTCCCGCCTTGGCAGACGCATAGGCTTGAATGCCCGTGAGGCTCACGCCCAGCCCTGCGCCGGATGAGATTAAAACAATGCGGCCATAGCCTTGTTGTTTCATATGCGGCGCGACGGCTTGCGATAGGAAAAAGCCCGCTTTCATATTGATGTTGACGATGGCGTCCCAATCTTCTTCAGAAATTTCTTCCAAAGGGCGCCCCACTTGTCCGCATACACCACCCGCGCTGTGGACCAAAATATCGAAAGGCCCTTTGGTTATCACAAGCTCATCGATCGCTGCGCGTTTGGTGAGGTCGCAACTATGGGCGGTAATCGTGATCCCGTTCTCGCTTGGCTCGACCGCTCGGTTATCGACGCCTGTTACGGTGGCACCATCGCGCACGAGCGCAAAGGCAATCGCACGACCGATGCCATGGGCCGCACCTGTGACGAGCGCGCGTTTGCCTTTGAAGTCGATGAGCATCGTATTATCCTTTTTGTTTTACTTGCGCGATTATTTCAAACCGTCATTGCGAACGAATGTGAAGCAACCCAGTTGGTGCTAAAGGAAAGCGTATCAATGTACCGTTGCATTCCTATAATATCTGTTAGCTGGATTGCTTCGCTGGCGCTCGCAAGGACGGTGGAGAGTTTGCCATTAAGATCGCGCAAGCTCCTCTAAATTCGCCCAATCGAGTGGGCGCTTGCCATCCTCGATCTCGTGAATCATCGCAATCATCCGAGCGACAAGCGGGGTCGGGATTCCCAGTTTCGAACCTTGCTCAACGATGGGGCCAAGCTGCGCATCGACTTCCGTTTTGCGCTTGCGGATGGCGAGATCGCGCCAAATGCCGGAATGGGTTTTGATCGATTTCGCATTGTGCGTGACCATCGCATCAAAGGATGCGTGTGCGTCAGCTTCCGGCGCATCCGGTGTGAACGCTTTTGGCGCATACCCGTTAAAACCCAACGGATCATAGCCGAGCTTTAACGCAACCAATGTTGCCTCTCTCGCGATGTTACGCAGTAAGGGCCTAGCATCTGCAGCGGCAAGAGAGTCACAAATCGATGCATTGGTGAGCGCGGTTGCAAAGAGCAGCGAGCCATAGCCGAGCTTGCCCCAGAGATAGCCAAAAATATGGTTCGTCATGATCGCATTCGGATCAAAGATCAGCATCAGCGCATGCAGCGCTTTAAGGCGCTCGCTCATCGCGCCATCCAATTCGCCGAGCACAACCGCGCCACGGCCGCTTAATTGGATAATTCCCGGTGACATATAATCACCACCGAAATTCAAGAACGCACCGATCACGCGCTCGCGTCCGACGATATCGGCGATCACCAATTCGTTGAGGCCGTTTTGATAGGAAGCAATATAGCCATCGCTCGCCAAATGCGGCGCGATCTGGCGTGTGGCTCCCTCGGTGTGATGGGCTTTCACGCACAGCAACACGCGAGAGAAAGTGCCCTCGACTTGTGTAGGAGTTAGGGCGCGCACCTTGACATTGAATTGATCAATCGGCCCCTCAATCGTAAGCCCGTCACGGTTCATTGCTTCGACATGGGCCACGTCTTGATCGACGAACAAGACATCATGGCCGGCACGCACAAAAAACGCGCCAATGGCCCCGCCAATCGCGCCTGCTCCCCAAATGACGATGGGGTCGCTCATGCCCATGGCCCTTCCATCAGCGCGCGGGTTTCCTCCACTGCGACGTGCCAAAGCGCTAACATCTCTTCATCGCTCTTTTGATAGACGCCGCCAAAATTACCGTCGCCCAACATTTCGCGAACGCCAGCGGGGTCTTTGAGACGCATCGTCTCCAAATCGGTCATCGGCTTTTGTATCTCAGGCCCGCGAATATTCGGCAGCCGCGTCCATGGGAAATTTTCCATCCATGAAGCGTGCGAGGCGACCTTATCGATCTCTTGCACTTTGGCGAATGTTTTCGGTGCGTTCCACCAATTATGAAAGCGAACGGCGGAGCCGGGGTTGCGGCCCATCCATTCAATCGCCGCCGTTTGTGCGGGTGAATTGCCGCCATGGCCGTTGCACAGAAAGATACGACGAAAGCCCGTGGCATAAAGTGAATCAAGAATATCGGTGACCAAGGCCGCATAGGTCGAGAGCTTCAACGATACCGAGCCGGGAAACGCCATAAAATAGGGCGTGATGCCATAGGCCTGCACGGGGAACACGGGGATGCCCAAAGGTTCGGCGGCATCAAGCGCTACTTTTTCCGAGAGAATGGAGTCCACCGACAGGCTTAAAAACGCATGTTGTTCGGTCGAGCCCAAAGGCACGACCGCGCGGTCATCGTGCTTCAAATATTCTTCTACTTGCATCCAGTTCATATCGCTAATTCGCATGAGAGATGCTCCTTATGGTGTTGGTTATTCGACCGCCCAGCACGCGACATCGCGGCCTTGCTTCAAGGTGATGGGCGGAGTCTCCACCTTGCAGCGTTCAAAGGCTTGCGGGCAGCGTGGATGGAAAGGGCAGCCCGAAGGCGGATCAAAAGGTGAGGGCAATTCACCTTGCAACACGATGCGCTCTTTCTTCGCGTCGGGATCAGCAACGGGCGTCGCCGATAAAAGCGCCTTGGTGTAGGGATGTTGCGGCGAAGCGAAGAGTTGCTCGCGTGTCGCCGTTTCAACCGCATGGCCCAAATAGATCACCATCACGCGATCAGCGATGTGACGCACAACCGAAAGATCATGGCTGATAAAGAGATAGGCCAAGCCGAATTCTTCCTGCAATTCGGCTAGAAGATTCAGCACCTGTGCGCGGATCGATACATCAAGCGCTGATACAGGTTCGTCGAGCACTAGAATTTTTGGCCGCAGCATCAAAGCGCGTGCAATCGCGATACGCTGTCGTTGGCCGCCCGAGAACATATGCGGATAACGATCCCGAAATTCCGGTCGCAATCCGACGCGCGCCATCATCGCGGCAACCGCTGCGCCACGTTCGGCGGAGGTCATGGATGTATTGACGATCAAAGGCTCTTCAAGCGCGGCGCCAATCGTCTGGCGCGGATTGAGTGAGCCATAGGGATTTTGGAAAACAATCTGCACTTCGCTGCGAAGCGTTTTGCGCTCCGCTTTGGTAGCGTGAACGAGATCGATACCATTGATGCGCAGCGTTCCCGCTGTTGGCGTCTCAATCATCGTCAGAAGTCGCGCGAGCGTTGATTTGCCGGATCCTGATTCACCCACAACGGCTAAGGTTTTGCCTGCTTCCAAATCAAAGCTGACGCCCGCCAAGGCGTGCACGGTGGCATCGGGTGAAAACATGCCGCGACGGACCTGATAATCCCGCGTCAAATCGCGGGCTTCTAAAACGATGCTCATCGCGTGCCCTCCGGAATTGATGCTTGGCCGTGCACAAGCGGCGTGTGGCACAAGGCCCGTCCCAATTCAGCCGGTGCGCGTTTGGGCTTCTCGGTGTGGCAGCGATCATTTGCAAAGGCGCAGCGGGGCGCGAACATACAACCTTGCAGGCGATCAAATTGTCCGGGCACAACGCCGGGTATAGAAGGCAACACACGACCTGTCGCGCGCTCTGGCAACGCTGCCAACAGCGCCGCTGTATAGGGATGATGCGGATCGCGGAATAGGCCGCGCGTATCCTGCATTTCGACCTGTTGGCCTGCATATTGAACAACAACACGCTGAGCGGTTTCAGCCACCACGCCCATATCGTGCGTGATCAGCACAAGGCCCATGCCGTTTTCATTTCTAAGCCGTAACAACAGATCCAAAATCTGCGCTTGAATGGTTACATCCAGCGCAGTTGTCGGCTCATCCGCAATCAAGAGTTTAGGCTCTGAGGCAAGCGCCATCGCGATCATCACGCGTTGGCTCATGCCGCCTGAGAGCTGATGCGGGAATGCTGTTAGACGTTTTTCAGGGTCGGTGATGCCTACTTGTTCGAGCAATTCGATCGAGCGCTTTTTCTGTGCCTTTTTATCAAGGCCGAAATGCGTCTTCAGCGTCTCGCCAATTTGAAAGCCGACCGTGAAGCAAGGGTTCAACGATGTCATCGGCTCTTGAAAAATCATCGCAATGTCACGGCGTACAATGGTGCGGCGTTGCTCGTCCGAGATGGTTAGAAGATCAAGAC
>DAIOVR010000165.1:0-4863 GCA_036758905.1 Beijerinckiaceae bacterium
TTATTTGATTTTTTGGTAGCGGAGGGAGGCTACGGTCTATACAGCGTCTTTTGGAAAAAACTACTATAGAATATGAAAATATCGCATAAATTATTGAAAAATATAACTAAAATTAAACGCCGTGTATTTTACGAAACATCATTGTGCCGCTTAGACATTGATAATCAATCAAACTGTTTAAAGACAATAAAGCCCGTGGCGGCATATCCGTCACGGGTCGTTTTTATTTCAAAACTACTCGTTGTTATCCCAAGCGATCGTGAAGCGCTCGCGGCAATATTCTGTCGATGATCAGCATGACGATAAGGGACGCACCGACCAACGGATAAAGAATACCAATTCCGGCTGCTATAACGAGAATACCGCGGTGGATCCGAAGGTCAGATGGATAGCGCGGTGCACCGAGTGAACCCGCTGGTCGCCGCTTCCACCACATCACAATCGCAGAAACAGCCATCAAGACAATGCCTACACAAGCAGCAGCCATGATCAGCTTATTCAGCAAGCCGAACTCACGCCCCATATGAACGCTGATGCCCCACTCGATCCCCTTTGCACCTATACCGATGCTTGCGAAATCTCCATCAAAGAGCGGCTTGCCTGAGTATTGATCAAGATGGATCACACGCTCCTGAGTTGCCGTCCCGCCAAAGGCAGAAGCGGAATAAACGCCGTCGTCACCGCCGGGCAAATCAATCGTGTAGCCCTTGGAAAGGCCGCGCTCATTAAAGATCGCAATCGCTTTGTCGATGCCAATGGGTGTAGCTCCGTGGTTATCAGAAACAGGCATTGGCTGATTAGACAAAGTCCATGGCGCCTCGGTCATGGCATCCTTCATCGGCACGGTCGATTTAGGTACTTCATCCCAAAACTGGGGCGGGTATCCCATGCCGTTATTGTTCACGAAATTATTGAAATTATTACCCCAATAGCCCGACCAGGGCATTCCCGTGAAGGCGAGGAAAAAGATGAAAATCCCAGCAAACGCGCCTGTTACGGCGTGAAGGTCACGCCAAAAGACGCGCTTCTTCGGTTCACCACGTACCGTTACAATTCCGCCGGTCTGATTACGCGGCCACCAGAGATAAAATCCTGTAATGACGAGAATGATGGCCCAACCGCCAACAATCTCGATGACGCGCTCTGGAGCCGTGCCAAAATATTTCAAGCTGTGGAGTTTCCGAACGATCCACATCACTTTCTCTTTATCGCCGATCGCGCCTAAGACGTCGCCCGTAAAGGGGTTGACGTAAACCGAACGCGTAATCTTATCGGATCCTTTGATGCCGATTTCAACCGCATCGGTAGGAGCAGCAGCAGGCACATAGCGAACCGCAGCGCCATCAACGGCCATTTGCGCGCGGGCGATAAGTTCACTGGCCTTTAGCTCTGGTGTCGATTGCGAAGCAACGACCATAAGCGGCCGATAAATGACACGATTGAGTTCGTTTTGAAAAAGATAAAGTCCGCCCGTTACAGCAAGCAAAATCATAAAGGGCAAACAAAGCAGCCCCGCATAAAAATGCCAGCGCCATACGGCACGATAGAGACCTGTTTCGGCGGAGGCCTTTTCAGCCTCGCCAATGATAGCGTGCGTAGACATGTAAATATTCCTTGCCCACCGCAGGCCGTGCCTTTCCGGCGCGGCTATAAAAGCGGTTTGATGGTTGAATGTCAGGTGTGAACGACTAGACCATCAGCAAAGGAGGCGCTCGCGCTTGTGCGATGCCATAATCATAAGTTCCAGCGAGCAGAAAAATTCTAATCGCCCAGGCGGCTTTAGTGGCCAAATTAGGCGGCGCTAATAAAATAGCATTTTCGGACGGTGAGAGTACGAAATTGGAAATGGCGACAGAACATTGCGGACAATGATCATCCGTTGAGCCATGGTGCTCTTTAGAGCCCTGGGATGTATCCGCAAATTCTGTGCATATGATCGCAGGACTTAGCGGGTCAAGAGAGCGGGCAACGGCAAGGGATGCTGAAACAGGGGCGATGCCCTGAGCCAACAAAACAACATACACCAATAAGATGCTAAACAGCCGCCGCATTTCTGCCCAAGTCCTGTAATCGTGGATTTCCTAGCATATCAGACAGGCCTCGTCGACCGTCCGTGAAGGCAACAAAGATTGGAATTTAAAGGCCGCCACTTGAGCGGTCAGCTTTGTGCCAGAAAACGCATACAAATTATACCCGTGACTAACGCAACACCCACGAGCGCAATGGCTCCACCACCTACTTTTATCGCCATTTGAGAAACTACGTTGGAAAGTCGGGCTATTCCCAATCCTAGCAATAGGCCTAAGCCGTGGAGAAGAGTGGTCGCAACGACAAAGCCCGAGGCAAACAACAAACCAGATGCATTTTCAGGCATCTCAGCGCCGTGAGCGTATCCGTGAAAAATAGCAAAAGTGCCCGCAAGAGCCATAGCAAGCGACACAGGAAGTCGAACGGTCATTGCGATTACGGCTCCAAGAACCAGTACTGACATACTAATTCCCCATTCCGTAAGCGGCAAAGTAATACCGTTCATACCGATGATTCCGCCCATTACCATCATCAAAACAAAACTTGCCGGCACTGCCCAAATAGCGCGCCCTCCAAGATTAGCCGCAAGAAGGCCTACAGAGACCATTGCTAGGATATGGTCTATGCCCGTCAGGGGATGAATAAGCCCATGAAGCGCGTCATGCGCGTCGCCTAGGCCAACGTGAGCGGACGCTAGTTCCGGAACCAAAATGGTTGAGGCGATGACCAGCGTCAGTAGGCGTGAGAATTTCATAGCGCGATCTCCGATGACAGCACCGTCAGTATCGACACGGTAAATAAAACCGTCAAGCGCAGAAATTGAGCCATTTTTATGGGTCTATGCTAAAATAATAAGCAATTAGGTGGCTAGTAAAGGAGGATTTGTAATACCTAAAAGAAAAACTAATTTCCCGCCTGCGATAGGCCAGTGATCAAAGCCATACCAAGCGCCATCACAAAGGCTGCCGCAAGGACTTCTAAACCGCGAGCGACAAAAACAGCAAGGGGGGTTTCCAAGCCGCCTGCAAGCCGTGTAGCGGTTGATGCTGCAAAAATAGCTAATACCGCCAAGGCGCTTGTTGTGAAGGCCGTACCCAGCGCAATGGCAAAGGCCGCTAAGATACCCGTCGCGAACAAACCTTGAGACAGTGCGAACACAAGGACCAAAATAGAACCTGAGCAGGGTCTAATTCCCGCCGCTATGACAGCTGCTGCTGCGCCTCGAAAGCCGGATCCCGGAGCGGCCATAGGGGCGTGGTTATGACCGCAGTGCTCGTCATAAACATGGTCTGTGTCATGAGCGTGATCATGGTAACCATGATGATGGTCGTGATCATGATGTTCACTAGATACTAATAATCGCGCCAATCCACGAGATTTTTGCCAGAGCAATCCAGCACCAAGAAGAGCTACTGCTGCAAAACTGATCAGCTCTATATTACTTGAGGCTTGGCGCATGGTTGCGGCAGTGGCGTGGAGTGTGATCGACAAAATCCCGACCAATCCAATGGCGACAAGGCTTTGTAGTAACGCGGCAGCCGATGCCATAGAAACGATTTGGACGATCGACTTATCCTGCGCCATGCCATAGGCGGCGATGATCGCTTTGCCATGGCCGGGCCCCGCAGCGTGGAACACGCCATATGCTAATGCGAGGGCCAATAGGGACCAGATCGCGCCGGCATTAGATTTCAATAGACTGAGCGTGGCGGTCATAGCTTGTGAAAATTGTGCTTGAATGACCAATATCCAGCCAGCAAGGCCGGTAATTGGCCCACCGCCCTCGCTTATGCCAACTCCAAATGGGCTTTTTCCCACTGACGGTGCGAGTTCATTTAGTCCAAAGCCGATACCAAGCAGAGCGCCAGCAATAATAACGAACGCAAGGGCGATTGCCGCCACTAGGAGCGTTGACCAAAATAAGCGGGGCGAAAACATGTCTACTTCTCCTGAGCGCATTTAAGGACACGCAAGAACAATGCGGGAAGAGAATTGCGCTCCTACATCGTTTCCAGCAGGGACTGAATTAAAAAACGCTTCGTTCATATTCTGATTTGGTTGCGCATCTTGCTTGGGCCTCGCCACTGTTGAAGCACAGCCTTTTGGAGCGGACGGCATCGTGACGGGAGCCGCTATATCGGGGAAAGAGAAGGAGACAAAATAGGTAGGATCGTAAATTTCTACCATCATAACCTTGCCGGGCTTAGTCGCTTCTTTGAGCGGCAATGTCATATGATAGGTCATGACGTGTCCGTTGTAATCAAGCCAATAATCCTTTGGCGCACCGAGCGCCAATTTTTTCCCATCGGTCCTTATGGCAGTAAAGTAGCCAAATTCTTCAAGCGCATCGGTATTGGATTTAGCCAGCACGTCTAGCGTTTCTCTGCTAATCGTGCCATCGGCATTGGTAGGTATGCCTTGTACCGCATAGGCTGAATAACCTTCATCAAAGGACCACGCGTTAGAAATACCTGTCACCTTTCCGTCCGAGGAAAAGAGAACTTCGGCCGTCATTGAAATCCACACATGTGGATGGGCTGTCGCCGGCCTATAAAATCCAACGACGATAGCTGCTACGGTCAGCCGTTTGAGCAAATCTTTACGCAAGATAAAATCCATAAGATAGGGTCGAATCATCATGAATGACCCAGTAAAGAAAGACCATGGCTAAATCCGGGCGCGAGAAATAGAGTTGGGTAGTTTCGCAACGCTTCGCGACCGAAACACCACTGTCAAAATGTCAGAAAGCCGCCGCACCCAAATGTCACAAAATCACAGAGCCGCAGCGGCCAAAACTGTGTGACAACCGTGCGGAACGCTTTTGCCACGCTGGAA
>DAIOVR010000166.1:0-4798 GCA_036758905.1 Beijerinckiaceae bacterium
AAAAAGGGAGCCACTGGCTCCCTTTTTTATATTTTCACTAAGCGACGTTCGCCGGAAATTTCCGATAAAGATAGTCGCCAATTGCTCCATTAGAGTCTACTTCGGCGATATCTGTCATAAGTACGTGATGAGGTGATCGATGGCATGCTGGATCAGTAGCATTGGCATCTCCCAAAATAGCAAATGCCTGACAACGACACCCTCCAAAATCAATCTCGCGCCTGTCACAACTGCGGCAGGGTTCAGGCATCCAGGCGATACCTCGATAGGCATTAAAGGCTGGGGACGAATACCAAATATCACTCAGAGTATGTTCGGTTACATTCCAAAACTCTAAGCCTGGGATTGTCTCAGATGCGTGGCACGGTATTACTTTACCTGATGGCGTCACATTGATGAATTGTTTTGCCCATCCACCCATGCACGCCTTGGGATAGGTTGCATGATAATCCGGGATAACAAGGTCAATGACGATTTCTCCGTGATGGCGCTTTCTTAAAGCATCAATTTCCGCCACCGCCGTCTCAGTCTCGGTGCGGCTAGGCATGAGCGCGGCACGATTAGGTAAAGCCCAGCCATAATATTGGGTGTGCGCGATTTCGACGCGGCTAGCGCCAAGTTCAATCGCGAGTTCAACCATTGCTGCCGATCGTGCAATATTAGCGCGATGCATGACCGCGTTGACGGTCAGTGGAAATTCCGCTGCTTTTATCCAGCCAGCAACGATCTGTTTTTTAGCAAATGCACCTTTATAGCCTGCAATTTTATCAGCGGATTCCGCGTCCGAATCTTGAATAGAAAGCTGTATATGGTCGAGGCCAGCTTCCGCCAATTCGCTAATCAATTTTTCTGTAACGCCAATCCCCGAAGTAATGAGGTTGGTGTAAAGTCCAACAGATGCACAATGTTGCACAAGTTCGACAATATCCCGGCGCGCTGCAGGCTCTCCGCCCGATAAATGGACCTGTAAAATACCGAGCTTCGCAGCTTCAGAAAAGACTCGTTTCCAACCCTCGGTGGAGAGTTCCGTGTTTCGGCCCTCAAGTGCCACGGGATTGGAACAATAAGGGCAAGCCAATGGACACCGATGGGTTAGCTCAGCGAGCAAGCCGATCGGAAGGCCAATGGTCGATGGAGTTGGGATTTCCATATTTACATCTGCACCATTTTTTTATCAGATAGGCCTTGTAATAAGGCTGTAACGTCGCGTTCAATAATGGCAGCGTCTGCGTTAAATTGACTAGCGAGCAATCTCACAATCTCTGAAAGGCTTCGCTTACCATCACATAGCTGTAGAACGGCGGCAGCAATTGGGTCACATTTGATCAACCGCTCAGGCGCGAGCAAGACCCATTCTTGACGCGCTTCATCGTGCTTTAAACGCACTCCACGCGGGAATTTAGGAACCGCAGTGAGTAACATATTATGCAATTCGGTCATGCTTCAGGATCCCATGCGCCGGGTGGGATTCGACCCGGTTCAACATAGGCCGAGTAAAGCGCGTCCAATTGCGCCCATAGTACATTGCATTTAAAAGTGAGCGCTTCCATCACAGCCTTTTGTTCCTTTGGCGTTTGGGCGTGCTCTTTCACATAAGTAAGGGCAAAATTGGCATCGCGAGGCGCCTGCTCTAAACGGCGCTGAAAATAGGTCATAACGGACGGATTGATAAAGTCGTAGTGTTCGAGCATGCCGGAAATACGTTGTTCATGGAGGCCTGGGGCAAACAGCTCCGTTAACGAAGATGCAATCGCCTCAAGGGGTGTTTTTTCGCCGACAAAATGGACATATGCATCAACCGCAAATCGCGTGGCTGGCAGAATACCGTCGCATGATTCAACATAGCGTCGCTCAAAGCCCAATCCATCTGTCAGTTGAAGCCATCTTTCAATACCACCCTCGCCACCAATTTGGCCATCATGGTCTTCAATCCGGTGTCGCCATTCAAGACGAATGCCGCGATCACGAAACCGCGACAACACGACCGCATCCTTAATTGGAATCGAACTTTGATAATAATAGCGGTTTAACGCCCAAGCCTTCACTTGCGTTATAGTGCATTGGCCACCGTGAAGCATTTTATGGAAAGGATGCAGGCTATGATAACGCGTTGCACCAATATGGCGCAGTGCTGCTTCAAACTCTTCGGGTGTCATAAATTTAGTCATAGCGAAAACATTGTCCCATCGCGGGTTACCGTCCATCCAGCAGCTATCACTGTTTGGTGCTCGTCGGAGCCGTCGATTAAAATAGGATTGGTATTATTGATATGAATATAGGCCTTTTGACCAATAGAAAGCTCATCAAATGCTCTGAGCGACCCGCCCGGTCCTGTAATCGGCGTATGTCCCATTCGACGGGCAGTTTTTTGAGAAAGACCAAGTTTGGGCATTTCATCATCCGTGTAGGTGGTGCCATCATAGAGCAGTAAATCAGCGCCAGAGGCAATGGAACGAACTGTTTCATTAATTTCGGCGCATCCTGGAATATAGACCAATCTTTTGCCGCCTGACGTAATTTCAAGCCCGATCGTGGTTTCTGTTACGTCGCCGATTTTGGTATCCTCGCCACGCTCCATAAACAAAGCTACTTTGCCCGGGACAGAAAACGGCCGCACTTTCAAGCCAATTTCAGTGTCGAAAAATTCATCCATATTTATCGTTGAGCGCTTGACGACTTCAGATGCTAATACATTAAAGACAGAATTTTCAGCCAAAATGGCCTGATTTTGCCCCGTTGCATAAACTGTAAAGGCTTGACGCTCTCTGAGAACCAAAAGGCCCGCAATATGGTCGACATCCGCATTTGTCAGTATGACAGCTTTAATGGGACTATGCCGAGCGCCATCGCGGGGCTGCAAAACTTGGCTCGTTAAGATTTGTTGCCGTAAATCAGGTGAGGCGTTTATGAGTAACCAACGCTCATTATCGACTGATACAGCAATGGACGATTGGCTGCGCGCCTGAACGCGACGATCTCCAGCCCAATAAAGCGAGCAGACCGGACAGCGGCAATTCCATTGAGGAACTCCACCGCCGGCCGCAGATCCTAAAACAAAAACATTCAGGGACCCCATGATAAATCCTTCATGGCCCCCTGAATATTGTCAAAAAGATCAAATTTCTGCTGAAGAATAGCTCGTCACTTCCATGCCGACGCAGACTTCAGAAACTACTGGTGTTGTCCAAGCCATGATGTGTTCCTCCAATTTTTTGACCCGACGGCCAATTTTTCGACCGTAAGACTCGCTAAAGATACCAGTTTTACGATCGGTGTCACCTAAATAATTTAGCCCGAAACGGCCGGCAAACGACAGTTTAGGACTGAATGCGAAACAATACGCACCTTTATCTGCCCCCCCTAATGAGCGTCAGTAACCCGCCAAATAACATCGCCTACGTCGTCAGCAACGAGAAGCGATTTCTGATCATGGCCAATCGCAACGCCTACCGGCCTACCATAGGAAACCCGCTCGTCGGGTGGAAGAAAACCGGTCAAAATATCGCGTGGCGCCCCAGACGGCTTACCATTCACAAACGGTATAAAGACCACACGATAGCCGCTTAGTTTGCTACGATTCCATGAGCCATGTTGGCCAATGACCATGCCATCTGGAAAGCCGCGGAGTGTTCCCTCAGGCATCCAGCACAAACCCAAAGAGGCCGTGTGCCCGCCAAGCGCATAATCGGGCTGGAGAGCGGACGCTACCAGGGCATCATCTTGCGGTACACGATCATCAACGGTTTGACCCCAGTAGCAATAGGGCCAGCCATAAAAACCACCATCCTTAACCGAGGTGAGATAATCTGGTGGCGTTTCGTCGCCCAAGCCGTCGCGTTCATTCACCACGGTCCATAAAACGCCGGTCGATGGCTCCCAAGCCATTCCGACGGCATTTCGTAAACCAGAAGCGAAAATCCGACTTTTTTCAGTTTTCACGTCGAATTCATAAATAGCCGCGCGACCTTCTTCGGCCATCATTCCATGTTCGCCAATATTTGAGAGCGATCCGACTCCGACATAGATCTTTTGTCCATCAGGGCTCGGGAGCAAGCTCCGCGTCCAATGACCGCCGGGCTTAAAATCGACCAGCTTGCGGCCCATTGCCGTGATCTGATCAGCGCCAGCTTGATAAGGAAATACAACGAGACTGTCAGTATTGCCGACGTAAAACTGATCGTTCAACAAGGCCATTCCAAACGGCTGGTTCAGCCCTTCCATAAAAACATTTTTTGTTTCCGCTACGCCGTCACCGTCGCGGTCGCGCAATATTGATATTCGATTTGGACTAACACCCAAGGCAGCAGCGCGCTTCATGGTGCTGATCATAGCAATGTCAAACAAACTCTGAGGTGGCCCCGCGACACTTAATGCTTCGGCTACCAAGACATCGCCATTCGGCATCACTTGGATCCAACGCGGATGCTTAAGGCCGCTCGCAAAGGCGTTGACCTTAAGTCCTTCTGCAGCAATTGGTGTTTGCCCCTCATCCCATCCACGGGCCGTTGGCATTTTGAGGGTCGGAACGCCGCCTTGAGGTTTCGCGGTGGGAATCGCAGGGGTTTGACCGACAGCTTGCCCCAAAATTCGATCATTTTGGTGACGAATAAAAACTATAACCCTGCCAATGATAGCAACGAGATAACCAATTAATCGATACATACCAGACCCCTTAAATTATTATAAATTAACAAGAAACACCAAATATCAATATGTAATTTTAATCTATTAAACCATCTAAATAGGTTTCTCCATACGCTTTCGCTTCATTTTAAATGACATTGAATTAGAATTAATT
>DAIOVR010000167.1:0-4751 GCA_036758905.1 Beijerinckiaceae bacterium
TCCGTCCGTTATCTTGCCGCCGATCTCGGCCCGAAAAACATCCGCGTCAACGCCATCTCGGCAGGCCCGATCAAGACGCTCGCTGCCTCGGGCATCGGCGATTTCCGGTATATTCTGAAGTGGAACGAGTTGAATTCCCCGCTTCGTCGCACCGTCACCATCGAAGAAGTAGGCGACAGCGCGACCTTCCTCGTCTCCGATATGGGTCGCGGCATCACGGGTGAAATCCAGCACGTAGATGCGGGCTATCACGTCGTCGGCATGAAAAACCCAGAAGCACCTGATCTGACGCTCGATAAAGGCTGATCCGATGCTTGAACTGCCTCGCATCCTGTTCGTCAGGCATGGCGAGACCGACTGGAATGTAGAGGGACGCCTCCAGGGCCAAACCGATATTCCACTCAATGCGTTGGGACGTTATCAATCGGAAGATGTCGCCCGCAGGCTTACCAAGCTGCTTGATGATCCTGTCACCTCGCGTTGGATCGTCTCTCCCTTGGGGCGCACCCGCGAAACGGCGGAAATTGCCCGTAAAACCTTAGGCCTCGATCCGAACGCCTACGAGACCGAGGACCGGCTGAAAGAAATCACATTCGGTATTTGGGAAGGCAACACCTGGGCCGAGTTGCGCGGTAAATTTCCAACGGCTGAAGCCGAGCGTGATAAAGACAAATGGGGCTATGTACCGCCTAAGGGCGAGAGCTATGAGATGCTCGTCGAGCGCTTGCGCCCGTGGCTTGAAACCATTCGCGAAGAAGCCGTGGTGGTCTCCCATGGCGGTGTGGCCCGAGCTCTAATGGCCGTGATTGCCGATGTTGCACCCCAAGAAGCACCACGCCATGAAATCCATCAAGGCCGCGTCTTGGTGTTCGAAAACAACCGCTTCAAATGGCATTAGTGCCAACGGGATTTGACCCGCCGCGCCTGCGCTTCTAAAAGAAACGCGTCACATCAAGGCGGTACCCATGTCGCATAACAGTTTCGGCCACCTCTTCCGTGTCACGACCTTCGGCGAAAGCCACGGGGTTGCGATTGGTTGCGTGGTGGATGGTTGCCCGCCGCTGATCCCGCTGACCGAAGCCGATATCCAGATTGAGCTCGATCGTCGCAAGCCCGGCCAATCGCGCTTCACCACGCAGCGCCGCGAACCGGATCAGGTCAAAATCCTCTCCGGCGTCTTCTCAGACGACCGCACGCCCGAACAAGTGACCACTGGCACCTCGATTGCGCTGATGATCGAGAATACGGATCAGCGGTCGAAAGATTACGGCGATATCCGCGACGCCTACCGCCCGGGCCATGCCGATTTCACCTATGATGCCAAATATGGCATCCGCGATTACCGCGGCGGCGGGCGCTCTTCCGCGCGCGAAACCGCAGCTCGCGTCGCCGCCGGTGCCATCGCCCGCAAGATTATTCCGAATGTGATCATTCGCGGAGCCCTCGTTCAAATGGGCCCGCATAAAGTAGACCGTTCGCGCTGGAATTGGGCCGAAGTCCACAACAACCCCTTTTTCTGCCCCGACGCGGAAATGGCAAAATTCTATGAGGATTACCTCGACGACATCCGCAAGTCCGGCTCCTCCGTCGGTGCGGTCATCGAAATTGTCGCCGAAAACGTCCCCGCAGGCTGGGGCGCGCCGATCTACAGCAAACTGGACGCTGATTTAGCCTCAGCCTTCATGGGGATTAATGCGGTTAAAGGCGTCGAAATCGGCGATGGCTTCGCCTCCGCCACCCTCACCGGCGAAGAAAACGCCGATGAAATGCGCGCAGGCCCCGACGGCAAGCCTCATTTCCTCGCCAACCACGCGGGCGGCATTTTGGGCGGCATTTCAACCGGCCAACCGATCGTGGCGCGGTTTGCGGTAAAACCAACCTCCTCCATCCTCACCCCCCGCCAAACGGTTGATAAAGCGGGCCACGAGACGGATATCCTCACCAAAGGCCGCCATGATCCGTGTGTCGGCATCCGTGCCGTGCCCGTCGGCGAAGCGATGATGGCGTGCGTGTTGGCCGACCATTTCCTGCGGCATCGCGGGCAGAACGGATAACCTAACCCGTCATTGCGAGCGAAGGCGAAGCAACCCAGTTGATATTTCAGAATAAAATCGTATTTGATCGCTCGCTGCACCATCGAGCTCAATAGGTTGCCATCAGCTAGGTTGCTTCGCGTTCGCTCGCAATGACGGAAATGAGAGCGCGCTTAACACCGCCATTTTAGCCAAACTGAATTTTGCGTCCCTGCAAGCCGAATTTCATTGGCACTAAATTTCATTCGCGCTAAACACGATCCATGAAACTTGCCGAGTGGCTCAAATCAAATGCCGTCAGCCGTGTCGATTTTGCACGCCGCATTGGCGTGTCACCCGGCACGATCACCCAGCTGTGCAACCAAGACGATGCTTGGCTGTCGCGCGACACCGCCGAACTGATCTCGCGCGAGACCAAAGGCGCCGTAACCCCCAATGATTTCCTTTCCGTTTCCAGCACAAGCTTAGAAAGAAGCGTCATGCACCATTCCGTATCCGAAGCCATCGAAGCCTTCGCCAAGGGCGAACTTGTCATTGTTACCGATGATGATGATCGTGAGAATGAAGGCGATTTGATCATCGCGGCATCCCATTGCACGCCCGAAAAAATGGCCTTCATCATCCGCAACACCTGCGGCATTGTCTGCGCGCCGCTCTCCTCGACAGAGGCCAAGCGCCTCCATCTCAACCCGATGGTAGCATCAAACGATGCTCCGCTCGGCACCGCCTTCACCGTAACCGTCGACGTAAAACACGGCCTCACCACTGGCATTTCTGCCGAGCAGCGCTCAAATACGGTGCGCGCTTTGGCCAATGGCAATATGGGCGCGAATGATTTCGTCCGCCCCGGTCACATCTTCCCGCTCATCGCGAAGGACGGCGGCGTGCTGATGCGCTCGGGCCACACAGAAGCCGCCGTAGATTTGTGCAAACTCGCAGGCCTGCCGCATGTCGGCGTCATCTGCGAACTCGCCAATGATGACGGCACCGTGATGCGCGGCGATCAAATCTCCGCCTTCGGTGAGAAGCACAAGATCAAGCGCATTTCGGTCGCCGATCTCATCGCCTATCGCCAATCGCGCGAGAAGCTTGTTGAACGTGTCGCCACCTTCCCTGTGAAAACCGAAATCGGTGAACTCACGGGCTATGCCTTTGTCACGCCGTTTGACCCCGTCCATCATTTCGCCTTCGTCCATGGCAAGATCGGTGATGGCAAGGCGGTACCAACGCGCCTTCACCGCGCCAATGTCTTGGCCGATGTGTTTGGCGGCGGCGAGAGCATTTCGTCAGCACTCAAAAAATTCGCCACCAAAGAACGCGGCGTTTTAGTCTATCTGCGCGATGGCACATCGGGCGTTCCCGTACAGGCGTTAAGCGAAGATCAAGGCTCAGACGCAACGCGCCAGCAACAATGGCGCGAAATCGGTTTAGGCGCGCAGATTTTGAAAGATCTCGGCGTAGCGTCGATTGTTAATCTCACCTCAAGCTCGCGCTCATTCGTTGGGCTTGCTGGCTTTGGAATTGAAATCGAAGGAACCGAGGCGCTCTAAGCCGTCTCACCTTCCAACGCCCATGCCCGCATAATGGCATTGGCAATCGCAATCGGTTGTGGGGCGAGTAATCCATCCGGATGCTCGCCCTTAATCATGGAGATGACTTCGTCACGCGAAAACCAGCGCGCATCTTCCAATTCCTCGCCGTCAATTACGAGCGCGTCATCAAGTGCTTCCGCGATACACCCGATCATCATCGAACCCGGAAACGGCCAAGGCTGCGAGGCGAGATAGCGCACCGCGCCCGTCTTCACGCCTGCTTCTTCGAACAATTCACGACGAACGGCATTTTCAATCGTCTCGCCCGGCTCGATAAAACCCGCAAGGCAGGAATACATCCCAGGCGGAAAGCGTGATTGACGCCCGAGCACGCATTTATCGCCTTTAACGGCCATCATGATCGCAACCGGATCCGTACGCGGAAAATGTTCAGCCTCGCATGAGGTACAAAAACGCTTCCAGCCGCCGCTTTTCATTTCGGTTGCTTGACCACAAACCGCACAAAACCGATGACGCCGATGCCAATAAAGGAGCGATTTTGCTTCGCCCAAAGGACCAAGCCATTCGGCTGGCAATAGTCCTTGAACCGCAATCGAACGTGCATCGATCACCAATAGATCATCACGACCCTGATGGGTTTCTGGTTCCTGCGCCTCAAGCGCCAAACCAAAGATGGGACGCGCAGCATCATGGCCTAAAAACACGCATTCCCGCGCTTGCCCCAATGCATGGGCTTCGTCTAACGAAAACAAAGCATCGAACGCATCGCCACGGCGTTTCAAAATCGGAATATCGCCCGCCAAGACAATCGCCCGGGCTTCGTTTGAGGCTTGCATCGCCGCCATCATATCAGGCTTGTCGCGCAGCTCCGCCATCCGGTTCAGCGGATTATGGGCATAGCCAAGAAGTGCTGAACGCTCTCGCTTATGCGCTTTCACAGTCGACCCAACTCAATTGAAATCTGCTTGGCCCGCGCCTTTGCGGCATCTGCGGCATAAGGCACTTTTTCGCCAACCGCCCAAACGGGCTTGGGCCATGCCTGATCATCATCAAACCGCGCAATCACATGCATATGAAGTTGCGGCACCACATTGCCTAAGGCTGCGACATTGAGCTTGGTTGGCGAGAATAATCGTTTCATCGCCTCCATCACCGATTCCGTCTC
>DAIOVR010000168.1:0-4717 GCA_036758905.1 Beijerinckiaceae bacterium
TTATTTTGAAACTAAGAGACAGGCTTGGCGAAACAGCCGATACAATGCGTGCCCGCCATACCAATCTTGAATAAGCATAAAATGAATAAAATTGAGCTCGTTATTTTCGATTGCGACGGCGTGTTGATCGATAGTGAAATTTTATCCGGAACCGTCTTTGTCGAAGAATTAAAGCGATATGATATCCAGTTACCGGAGCGCGTCTTTTTTGAGCGCATGATCGGCCGTAGTTTTGACCAAGCGATAGCAACAATACGCGAGGAAGTAGGCAAGGTACCGCCGCCTGAATTTAAAGAAGAAATGCGAACCGCATTGTTAGCGCGCTTTGAGCAAGATCTAAAACCGATCAAAGGCATCACGAGACTGCTCGCCGGACTCACAACAAAAGTCTGTGTCGCAACGAGTAGCGATCCTGTTCGTGCCGCGCGCTCCCTCGCGATTACCAAAATCGCCGATTATTTCGGCCCCAACGTGTTTAGCGCCACAATGGTCAAAAATGGCAAACCTGCGCCGGACCTTTTTTTGCACGCCGCCCATTCGCTCAATGCGGCGCCTCAGCAATGTGTTGTCATTGAAGACAGCGCCTATGGACTAATGGCTGCCAAATCGGCGGGTATGACGGCTTGGCACTTTTCTGGCGGTAGCCATTTTAAGGCCGGATATAGCGTTTCAGAAACCGTCGACCGCGATGCCTCTTACACGGATATGGCTGAAATTTTGGCTGCGGCAACGGCCCTGCAACTGGTTTAATGCAAATCGGGTCTGGCACCCTTGGCAGACTGGCTGCCAACGGTATAGGAAACCGCACAAGCGATTTCCTCGCGCGGATCTTTAAGTGACTTTGGAGTTCATCATGTCGGCTGCCTCATCCTCTCTTTTATCCAATCTCCTGAAGGAAAAGAGCCTTTTTCGGCAGGAGAGCTACATTAATGGAAGCTGGGTCGGATCAGACAAGCGCATTGATGTTACCAATCCGGCATCGGGCGTCGTGATCGGCAGTATTCCATCACTCGGCCAAAAGGAAACGGCAGCTGCGATAGACGCCGCCGAAAAGGCGCAGAAATCATGGGCGGCAACGCCCGCCAAGCAGCGCGGACAAATTCTACGCCGTTGGTTCGAATTGATGATGGAACATCAAGACGATCTTGGCCGCATCATGACCGCCGAACAGGGCAAGCCCTTGGCGGAGGCCAAAGGCGAAGTGGCCTATGGCGCAAGCTTCGTCGAATTTTTTGCCGAAGAAGCCCGGCGCATTTATGGGGAAACGGTACCTTCCCCTTGGCCGAACGGCCGTATCGTCGTGATCCGCCAGCCCGTCGGTGTGGTTGCCGCCATCACGCCATGGAATTTTCCCAATGCGATGATCACACGCAAAGCGGCTCCTGCCTTGGCGGCGGGCTGCGCCTTTGTCGTAAAGCCATCGGAGGAAACCCCCTTCTCGGCCTTGGCGCTAGCCAAATTGGCCGAGCGCGCGGGTATTCCGGCGGGCGTCTTCTCGGTTGTGACAGGTCAGGCCCGCGAGATTGGTGCTGAAATGACATCTAGCCCGAAGGTTCGCGCGCTGTCGTTCACCGGCTCCACCGCGGTTGGTAAATTGCTAATGGCGCAATGCGCTTCAACGGTCAAAAAAGTGGGTCTTGAACTCGGCGGTAACGCACCCTTCATCGTGTTTGACGACGCCGATCTTGATGCGGCGGTACAAGGCGCAATGGCTTCGAAATACCGAAATGCCGGACAAACCTGCGTCTGCGCTAATCGCCTGTTGGTGCAAGACGGTGTCTATGACGCGTTCGCAAACAAGCTCGCCGAAGCGGTAAAAAAGCTCAGCGTCGGCGATGGTTTTGGTGAAGGGGTTACGACGGGACCGCTAATCAATGCCAAGGCCATCAAAAAGGTCGAAGAACACGTGGCCGATGCCATTGCGAAAGGCGGCAAGGTTTTGGTCGGCGGCAAACGCCACGCGCTTGGCGGCAGCTTTTATGAACCGACGATTATTCGCGATGTGACGCCTGACATGCAGGTTGCCCGTGAGGAAACCTTTGGACCTGTCGCCCCGATCTTCCGCTTTAAAACGGAAGAAGAAGCGATCGCAATGGCCAATGATACAGAATTCGGCTTGGCCTGCTATTTTTACACGCGCGACATAGGCCGCGTCTGGCGCGTCGGTGAGGCGTTGGAATATGGCATGGTGGGCATCAATGAAGGCATTATTTCAACGGCAGAAGCACCCTTCGGCGGCATGAAAGAATCCGGCATCGGCCGCGAAGGATCGATGCACGGCATCGATGAATATGTCGAGATTAAATATATGCTGATGGGCGGCTTGGGGAAGTAATCCCATGGTCTGAAAGTAGGATTTAATCCTTTTTCGAAGCACATTTGAGTGCTTTAGACACGTGCATGAATACGAAAAGTTGATCGTGCTGGAGCCAAAATTCTAACGGATAGAACTAACAGGCAAATCTACCTATTTTGAAAGTATTGTTTCGCGACCATTGAATGTGTTCGACTTGACAAATCGTCCGCTTATACCGTACGATTTTCGTGATGAATATTAGATCCATCAAACACCGCGGCTTGCGACGCTTAATTGAGGATGACGACCCGCGCGAAATTCGCGGCGACCTTGTTAATCGAACTCGAAACATCCTGACGACCTTGATAGTGGCGTCCGATATGGCAGGTGTTCAAGGCCCTCCCGGCTGGCGAATTCACGAGCTGACGGGAGACCGCTCGGGCACTTGGAGTATTTCGGTCTCTGGCAACTGGCGGATAACATTTACGCTTTTGGGCGATGAGATTGCCGATTTGAATATGGAGGATTATCACTGATGAGCACCGCAGCTTTGAAAATCGGGATGCGCCCGAGCCACCCCGGTGCCTTTATTCGCACAGAAATTCTTGACGAGTTGCGCCTACCCATCAGCAAGGCTGCTGAAGTGTTGGGTGTACGTCGCGCCACCCTGTCGGATCTTGTGAATGAGAAGGCCGCCCTTTCCCCCGAAATGGCGTTGCGGATCGAGAAAGCCTTCGGCGTAAGCATGGATACGCTACTCAAAATGCAGGCTTGGTATGACACCTACACGATGCGCAAACAGGCAGACACGATCAAAGTGCAACCCTATGCACCTGCCACACGAACAGAGCATCTTTAACGGAGTGAGGCCTAACTGCATCTGCCTGCCGGTAGCAAATATCGCGGGCGGATATGGGGTCAATCGCCGACAGCTCTAACGAAGTGGCCGACATCGGCATTGCTTCACTCGCAATTGAGCCAAATTATTTTTCAACGAAGGCGCGCTCGACAACATAGGTGCCGGGCTCGCCGCTATTGCCTTCGCTAAACCCACGCGCTTTCAAGATGGTGGCGATATCCGTGTTTAAGCCCTGATTGCCGCACACCATCACGCGGTCATCATCCGGATTGAGCGGTGGCAATCCGATATCGTCGGTGAGCGCATTTTGCTCGATCAGATCGGTAATACGGCCACGGTTGCGGAAAGGCTCGCGAGTCACCGTCGGATAATAGACGAGCTTTTCACGCACAAAATCGCCAAGGAACTCATCCTCCGGCAATTCCTTTTCAATCATATCGGCATAGGCCAATTCGGCCACTTCACGGGTGCCGTGAACCAAGACAACCTTTTCGAAATGCTCATAGGTTTCCGGATCGCGGATCAGGCTTAAAAATGGCGCGAGACCTGTTCCGGTGCCCAAGAGATAGAGATGTTTGCCGGGCATTAAATTATCGAGCAGCAAGGTGCCGGTGGCCTTCTGGCCGATAATCACTTTGTCACCGGGTACGATGTTCAAAAGCCGCGACGTTAAAGGACCATCGGGTACTTTGATCGAGAAGAATTCAAGCTCTTCCGCGTAATTGGGGCTCGCAATCGAATAGGCGCGCAAGAGCGGCTTGCCATCAACCGGAAGGCCGATCATCGAGAACTGGCCATTGCGAAAACGAAAGGAACGGCTACGCGTCGTCGTGAAGCTGAACAGCGTCTCCGTCCAATGATGAACGCTGGTGACCGTTTCTTCCACAAATGCACTCATCGCCTACGATCCGCTGCCTCACATGTCTAGGCTTCAACCTATAGCGCTATAATAAACTTATTTCAATGTATTTATATATATTTCACATTTAAATTTGTATTATATGAGATGTAGAGCGTTTATGAAGATATATGGGTTAAAATTATTTGATCTCCATCAAAAATCTTAGCGCTCATGGCATCTGTGTTAAGATTGGGCATGTGATCGGTCCGCCTTGGGCTGTCTCCATCCGATATCCCAGATCGAGGGCTCGCGCCTCTGCAAAGCCTGGCACCACAAATTGCACCGCAATCGGGAGACCCGTTGCCGAAAGCCCGACAGGAAGGGAAATAGCGGCCAAATCGAAGTAATTGGCAAAGCGTGTAAACACGGCTGGACTATCATGTTCCGGATGCTCGCCCAGCACCGGCGCCGGCATTGCCGCTGAAGGCATGAGGATTGTATCTACCGTTTCGAAAACCGCAGCGATCACGGCCTTCTCACGCTCGCGGCGCTCTAAATTCTTGGTGTAGTCGACCGCCGTCACAGGCTTGCCGCTCAACATCCGTCTACGGACAGGGTCACCCAGACGGTTTGGTTCTTCCTCGGCAAGCGGCCCGTAATGGCGATAGGAATCAACCGCCAAAAACATCCCGCATGGCGCCGCATAATCAGCAAGGCTCAT
>DAIOVR010000169.1:0-3540 GCA_036758905.1 Beijerinckiaceae bacterium
CGTTGACGCCGATCACGGACCGGGCGGCTTTGCGGGTCTCACGGAATTATGGGATCTCGATAAACCCGTCATCGCTGCTGTAAACGGCTTAGCCTTTGGTGGCGGCTTTGAATTGGCCCTCGCCGCTGATTTGATTGTCGCAGCCGATACCGCCGAATTTGCGCTGACCGAAGTCACTTTGGGAATTATGGCCGATGCAGGCGGCGTGTTGCGTTTACCCAAACGCTTACCGCTTCCGATTGCCATGGAAATGCTGATGACCGCGCGTCGCATGGGTCCTGAAGAAGCATTGCGTTGGGGCCTCATCAACAAAGTCGTCGCCAAAGAAGACTTGATGACCGAAGCGCGCGCGTTAGCCCAAACCATCGCGGCTAATGCGCCTCTGGCGCTTCAAGCGATCAAAGCCGTGATCAAAGCCACCCTGCCTTTGGATGTCAAAGAAGGCTATCGCCTGATGCGCTCCGGCGCTATCCCTTCATACGATACAATGCTCAAGTCCGAGGATGCGCTTGAAGGCCCACAGGCCTTTGCCGAAAAGCGCAAACCCGAGTGGAAGGGCCGTTAATCAGCAGCCGTTCCCCGTCCCTCGCCTACAATCTGAAACACCACGGCGGCCAACACGATACCGCCGCCAATCAACGCGCCATCGGCTGGCCGTTCATTGAAAATCCAGAACACCCAGAGCGGCGCGATAATCGTATCTAGCAACCCGATTAATCCGGCTTCTGCGGGCGGGATCAGCGCCACACCGCGCATATACATGACATTGGCCACACCAATGGTGATCGAGCCCAAGATCAACAGCAGTAACGCATCGTTCAGCGTCACCGATGCGAAATGAGCCAGCGGATAAGCCGCCGCAAAACACATTAGCCCCGAAACAACCGAATGGGCAGGCATCGATAATCTAGGGTAACGCCGCGACAACATAACAAGCACGGCAAAACTCAGCACCATCACAAAGGCCGCGAGATCGCCCTTCACATTACCGGATTGATAGGAACCACCCACCATGAAGGTCACGCCCGATAAAGCAATCGCGCTGGCAAACATCGTTCGCATATTCACCCGCTCGCGCATCCACAACCAACCAACCAAAGCAACGACAAAAGGCAAGGTGGTGTAGACAATCATCACATTGGCGACCGTCGTCCAATTCAACGCCTGCATATAGGCGGCCATACCAATCGCATTGATGGGGGCGATGATATAGCCGACCCGATTGATCGACCGAAACGGCGCTAAAATGTTTTTGCGTTCGATGATCAGTAAATAGACAAACAGCGACAAGGAACCACAAAAGGCACGGCAAGCCTGGATCGTCCAAATGTCTAGGGAAAGATAGCGTACCCAGATCCCCGCCGTGCTCCACATCAATGCCGCGCAAGCCACATAGGCGATCCCGCGCCAGCGCGTGCGGCGCATCTCATCAGTGCGTTGGTTGGCATCCGTCAGCAGTGTCATTCTTGGGGCTTTAGCTGGAGCGTTCTTACAATCGTACTCAACCTTAATCTGAGTCGGCTCGATCTCACCTGCCGGAAAAAGACACAGCACCGTCCAAGCGCGACATGCCGCCTTGTGGCTATTGGCTGTCGCAACCGGACTTCCCTCCGCCAGCACTTTGCGCTCTATTGAGCGGCAATCGCTGCATCATATTTAAGGGAGGCTATGCCATGTCATCATCCATTCAAACGGTTGCCATTATCGGCTCGGGCGTTATCGGCTCGGGCTGGGCCGCCCGTTGCTTAGCCCATGGCTTGGATGTCGTAGCCTTTGATCCCGCACCCGATGGTGAAGCTAAAATCCGCGCGGCGGTAGCCAATGCCTGGCCCGCCCTGGAAACCGCAGGGCTTGCACCGGGTGCCAGCCAATCGCGGCTGACCTATGTCGGCTCGGTTGCCGCGGCCGTCAAAAATGCTGATTTTGTGCAGGAAAATGCACCAGAACGCGAAGAGCTCAAACAAAAGCTTCTGGCCGAGATTGATGCTGCCGCCAAACCCGGCGTCGTCATTGCTTCGTCAACCTCTTACCTTCTGCCAACGAGCCTGCAATCAAAATGCGCCAATCCGGATCGCATCGTCGTGGGCCATCCGTTTAACCCCGTCTATCTCTTGCCTTTGGTAGAAATCGTTGCAGGTGCCAAAACATCAGCCGAATCGGTTGAAGCAGCCAAAACCTTCTATCGGCGCATTGGCATGCGTCCTTTACATGTGCGTAAGGAAATCGAAGGCTTCATCGCCGATCGGTTGATGGAAGCGCTCTGGCGCGAGGCCCTCTGGCTCATCAAAGAAGATGTAGCAACGACCGAGGAAATCGATGCCGCCGTTGTGTATGGCTGCGGCCTGCGCTGGTCGCTGATGGGCACCTTCCTCACGTTCCAGCTCGCAGGCGGCGATGCGGGCATGCGCCATTTCATGCATCAATTCGGACCGGCATTGAAAATGCCTTATTCCTACACGCCAGCGCCAGAACTCACCGACGAGATCATCGACAAGATTGTTGACGGTTGCGAACATCAAGCCGCTGGACGTTCGGTCAAAGAATTGGAGCGCCGCCGCGATGCCTTCCTCAATGATCTTCTAAAGCTCGTGAAAAACTATTGGCCCGAAGCCGAAGGCCGTCCGGATCATATCTAAATGACAAAGCCTCTTCACCTTTACGATGCCATCGTCCTGCCCGAATGGGTGGATTATAACGGGCATATGAACGATGCCGCTTATGCCATTCCCTTTTCGCGCGCGATTGATGCGATGATGGCGATGGTTGGGCTTGATGAAGCGGGACGTGTAGCCACCAACCACACGATATTCACGCTTGCCATGCATATGCGGTATCATCACGAGGTTAAGGAAGGAGAGCCGCTTAAAGTATCAGGTCAAATCATCGAGATGGATGCCAAGCGCATCCGCCTCTATCAATGGCTACGCCACGGCGTTGATGACACGCTGCTGGCTACTTGCGAACAATTACTCGCAAGCGTTGATCAATCGGGTCCGAAAATTGCGGCCTTTCCCGAAAGCGTCGGCGAGAAGCTCCGAGCCATCGCCGCCGAACATGCCGAATTACCTATCCCCGATGATGCCGGACAGGGCATTGCGTTGAAGAGGAAGTGAGGCTTCGCGATTGCGGGCCTCACATCAAATCACGCGGAACCTTATCGTCCCATTCGCGCACCAATAGCGACACACCATTCTCAAAAATTTCCGTGCGCGCTTTCACATGAAAGTCGGTGAGCGTAGATGTCATTTCGAGGCTGGTTTCCGAGCGCGTCATCCAGCCTTCGCGGCCCATCTCGTAGGCGCCTTTTAGGACATAGCGTGCACAGAGCGGATCATCAGCGGAAATCGTCAATTCGCGCGTAAGATCATGGCTCAACGACGTACCCGTTTCATCAAACCGCCGCACCCCTTCACCAAACACACCACCCTCGCCTACCGTGCGATAGGTCGCGCTATTGTTCAGCAAATCAATCTCGCTCGTCCGCTCCGCGTAACCTTCCCGTATAATCGTCACAGGGGCATCGGGCGCACTCATTGGCGG
>DAIOVR010000169.1:3640-4717 GCA_036758905.1 Beijerinckiaceae bacterium
GCTTCACCGGCCCAATAGCCGTTGCGATGTTCCGTCCATTTTCCTGCGCCCGCTTCATCTTCAATATAGGCCCGCAGCATAGGATCTTTCATAATGCCGGTATCAACGCCCTTGAGCCAATGGTCCCACCAACGCTGCGCTTCTTGCAAAAATCCGATAGCCGGACCCGGCACGCCATCATGCGGATAAATATGCGCCCATGGCCCCAAAATGCCCAAGCGCGGCACGTTTAATCCCGCCAAGAGACGCGGCAACGTATTGGTATAGGCATCGGCCCATCCGCCTGTGATCATCACCGGAATGTTAATCGCCTTCCAATCTTCATTCACCGAACCATGCTTCCAATAGGCATCGCGGCGCTGGTGCTTCATCCAAAGCATCGGCCAATTCGGCATCGCTTTAACGCGTTCAAGCCAAGCCTCGCGCCACCGCTCACCAACAATCGCAGGATCAAGCGGGCGGGCCTGATAGGCATGCATAATCGCACCCCACCATAAATTGTCGTTGAGCAAGCAGCCGCCCATATAATGGATATCGTCGGTGTAGCGATCATCCGTCGAGCATACCGAGAGAATGGCTTTCAACGCAGGCGGGCGGCGCATGGCAACCTGCAAGCAATTAAACCCGCCCCAGCTTTTACCCATCATACCAACGGAGCCGGTGCACCAATTTTGTTCGGCAATCCACGCGATGACTTCAATCGCATCATCCTGCTCTTGCAGAAGATATTCATCTTCCATCAGGCCATCGGATTCACCTGAACCGCGTTGATCAACGCGAATGGCGGCCGTACCGTGCCGCGCGAACCAACCGTGCATCGGTTCATCCCGCCCGCGCGTGCCGTCGGTTTTGCGATAGGGGATATATTCCAGCACGCAAGGCACTGGATTTTTATCCGCTTCAACCGGAAGCCATAAACGCGCGGCGAGTTTGGTGCCATCTTTGAGCGGAATAAAAATATTCTCGATGACGCGCACACCATCTTTTACGACTTCATTGGTCATCGATATTCCTCCCCTTGATGCTCACCGTCATTTTTCATCGACGGCTTTTATCGTGTCAACGCTGCTGCATTTC
>DAIOVR010000170.1:0-4704 GCA_036758905.1 Beijerinckiaceae bacterium
GCTGAGTGGCGAAAGGAAGGATGCATTTCGCTTCCACCACGTCTCAACGGATGAGGTGTTCGGGACTTTGGGCGACGCGGGGTTTTTTAATGAGCAGACGGCTTACGACCCGCGCTCCCCCTATTCGGCTTCAAAGGCGGGATCCGATCACCTCGTGAGGGCTTGGCATCACACGTATGGCCTGCCCATTACGATGACCAATTGCTCGAACAATTACGGCCCCTACCACTTCCCAGAGAAGCTTATTCCGCTGATTATTTTACGAGCGCTCGCGGGCGAAGACTTGCCCGTCTACGGGCGGGGCGAAAACATTCGCGACTGGCTCTTTGTGGAAGACCACGCGCGGGCCATTCAGGCGGTATTCGAGCGGGGCGCCGTGAGCGAGACCTACACCGTGGGCGGCAATGCCGAGCGCCGCAACATCGACGTCGTGACGATGGTGTGTGATATTTTGGACCGCATCAAGCCAAAAACCGACGGAACGCACTACACCGAACAGATCCGCTTCGTCGCCGACCGGCCGGGGCACGACTTCCGCTACGCCATTGACAGCTCGAAATTGCGCCAAGACTTGGGCTGGCAGCCTCTGGAGAGCTTTGAGACGGGCCTGGAGAAGACCATACGCTGGTACCTCGCCAATGAGGCGTGGTGGAGCCCCCTCCTCACGACTAAGGCCGCCACGACACGCCGGGGGCTCTCGGGATGACGCGGCGGCTATTGGTAACGGGCGGGGACGGCCAAGTGGGCCAGGCGATGAAGACTATCAACACGCCTGACGGAATCGAGCTGGTATTTCCGTCTCGCCAAGACTTTGATCTGAGCGACGCCGAAGGCATGCGCGCGGCCCTCTTCGGCAGCCATTATGACGGCGTAATTAACCTCGCAGCTTACACGGCCGTCGACAAGGCGGAGGAGAATGCCGGGGAAGCCTTTCTGGTCAATCGTGACGGCCCCGCCATATTGGCTGAATTGACGGCAGACCTCAGCATTCCACTGGTTCAGGTTTCGACCGACTACGTCTTTTCCGGAGAGCTTGATCGGCCTTATCGCGAACATGACACGACGGGCCCAATCAATGTCTACGGGGCGAGTAAGGAGACGGGGGAGCGAGAAGTGCGAACGCGCAACCCTAACCACGCCATTGTCAGAGCGTCGTGGGTTGTGAGCCCCTACCGGTCCAATTTTGTAAAAACCATGATCCGCTTGGCCGCCGAGCGCGAAACCCTTCGCGTGGTCGATGACCAAAGAGGCGCTCCGACATCGGCCCGCGAATTGGCGGGCGCCCTGCTGCAAATCGCTACTAGCCTCACTACCTCGAGTGAAACTCCGCGCGGAACCTTCCACTTCACTAATGCAGGGAACGCTAGTTGGGCTGAGATTGCAGAGGAAATCATGCGCCAGCTTACCCAATATGGGCGCAAATCGGCCAATATTAAACGGATTGCGACATCCGAATATCCCACGCCGGCGCGCCGGCCGAAAAATTCCCTGCTCGACACGAGCGCCATTAGCGAAGCCTTCAGCATTAGGCCCAATAATTGGCGCGACGCGATTAGGGCTATTGTTTCAGACATAATGAAGGACGGGCGGCAATGAAGGGCATTATTTTGGCGGGCGGCTCCGGCACGCGGCTATACCCGGCCACGATGGCAGTGAACAAGCAGCTCCTCCCCGTTTACGACAAGCCTATGATTTATTACCCCCTGTCCGTCTTAATGCTGGCGGGAATCAGGGACATACTTTTGATCTCAAATCCAGAATATATGAGCAATTACGGTCAACTTCTAGGAGACGGCTCGGCGTGGGGTATTAATATCTCCTACGCCGTGCAGCAGAGGCCGGACGGCCTAGCGCAAGCCTTCACCATTGGTCGCAATTTTATCGGAAGTGATAGCGTGGCCTTGATCTTGGGTGACAATATTTTTCATGGGGCCAATTTGACCGACAAGCTCAAGGCGGCGTCCGAACGGAGAAGCGGCGCAACAGTGTTTGCCTACCACGTCGACGACCCAGAGCGTTACGGTGTGGTAAGTTTTGATGAGGCAGGCAAGGCGCAAACAATCGAAGAAAAACCTAGCGCACCAAAATCGAATTGGGCCGTGACGGGTCTCTATTTTTATGACAACCGCGTCCTCGACATCGCTGCTAATGTAAAGCCAAGCGCGCGCGGCGAATATGAAATCACCGACGTCAATCGCGCATACTTGGAGGCGGGGAAGCTAAACGTCGAAAGGCTTGGACGAGGCTATGCGTGGCTCGACACCGGGACACATGATTCTCTTATTGAGGCTGGTGAATTTGTACGCACCGTGCAGAAGCGGCAAGGCATCCAAATTGCGTGCCTGGAAGAAATTGCACTCACGAACGGCTTCATAACGAGCGCCAAGCTTGAAATCATAGCCGATAAATTCGGTAAGTCCGAATATGGAAAATATTTGCGCCGAGTTCTACAATATCAAAAATCCAACTGAGTAATGATCATGAACGCCGAAGAAATAGCCAAGCGCGGCATCGAGTACCAAAATGCGGGCGACCTCGCCAACGCGGTTAAGTGCTTTGAGCAAGCCATTCGCGTCGACCCGGCCAACGCCATGTCGCATTACTCACTGTCAGTAATTTCTTTCAATCAGTTACAGTACCGCAAGGCTCTCGCATATGCAAATCGCGCAATCGAAAGCAAGAGAGACGTGAACTTCTTTTACGAAACGCGGGCAAGAATACATAACGAACTGGGATTAAAAGAAGATGCCATTCTTGATGAATTGAAGGCTGCATCGCTTGGTGCTGGCATTAATACCGCTGTTCAATCCAATCGAATATACGAGATTGTAAAAAGTCAACCCGCAGCATTTTTTATTAAAGCAGATATTTTTGAAACCTTAGAAGTCACGGTTGCCGTGTGCGAAGCACTAGGTGCGCAAGGGCGAATTGAAGAGGCTATCTACGTCTACCGCCGCTATATCGCCACAAATAGGGCCGACCGGTTTGTGGCTCACTTTAATTTGGCCGCACTTTATTCCGGGCTTGGCGACGACCACGCCGCGCGCGGGTCTCTCGAGAAAGTCATCCAATTAGCTCCCGTCTTCATTGCAGGTTATTTGAATTTGGGAACGGTCCTTGAAAAATTAGAATTGACATCCGAAGCTATTGAGATTTGGGAGAAAGGCAAACAATTAAACTCAGCTGCACAAAATTTTGATATCGAAACGCATATCAAATTGTTGAATAATTTGGGACGCCTGAGCGAAATTTTGCGTAATTACGAAACCGCTGAAGCCTATCTTTACGAAAGTCTCAAGCTTGACGGCACCCAAGACGGGCCACTGCAGCACTGGATACACCTGCGCCAAAAGCAGTGCAAGTGGCCAGTGCTGACGGATGACGCATTCTGCCAAAAGCCGCTAGAGGAAATGGCTTCCCCCCTTTCAATCTTATCCTTGACAGATAATCCCGCCATTCAATTGGCGTGCTCTAAAAAATTTGCCCGCACGCGCATTGAAAAGTATCCGCGCCGCGTGCCTAAGAACTTACGGTACAATCACGAACGTATCCGTATTGGCTACGCGTCATCCGACCTATCTATGCATGCCGTTTCCCTTCTAACAGTTGAGATGTTTGAATTACACGACCGCAGTAAATTTGACGTTCATGCATTCTGCTGGAGCCCCGAGGACGGCACCGCCTTCAGGCAGCGCGTCAAGAGTGCCTTTGACCACTTCCACCCCATCGGCAAACTAACCGACGACGAAGCCGCCGACCTCATCCAATCTCTCGAGATCGACGTTTTGGTCGACCTACAAGGCTTAAGTGGTCGTGCGCGGCCAAATCTTATTGCGCAGGGCGCGGCCCCTATTCAAATTTCCTACTTGGGCTATCCCGGCACGTCCGCCATTCCCTATTTGGACTACGTCATTGGGGATGAATTCATCTTCCCCGAAAGCCTGCAGCCAAACTTCACGGAAAGTGCCATTAGACTGCCCACGGTGTTTCAGGTGTCCGACTCAAAGAGGCAATTGGGTGCTCTTAAAACCAAGCAAGATTATGGCTTTTCCGACGACGAATTTGTATTTTGTTGCTTCAATAACAACTACAAATATAATGAAAGAATATTCTCGGTGTGGATTGAGATATTGAATGCAACCAAAAACACGATCTTATGGTTGCTAGACGACAATAAATGGTTGAAAGAAAATCTACAGAAATTTGCTGCGCAGCGCGGCGTCGAACTTGATCGTATTAAATTTTCTGAGCGTATTGACCCACGGGATTATTTGGCACGTTTTAAGTGCGCGGATCTATTTTTAGATACTTATCCCTACAACGCGGGAACCACGGCAAATGATGTGTTGTGGGCGGGGCTTCCTCTCTTAACACTGAGCGGCACAACTTATGTTTCTAGAATGGCGGGAAGCCTTTCGAAGTGCATGGGGCTTGATGAACAAATTTGCTACAGCATTGAAGATTATCGTAACAAAGCAATCTATTTTGCGAAGAATCCAGATAAATTAAAGCAGCTTAGAAACCGAGTTAGTGAGAACTACTATGGCTTGTTTGATATACAAAAAATTGTATCCGATTTCGAAACTGGAGTTGAGAAGTTACGAATAGCTGTCTCTGCAAAATAAAAAATAACCTAGATTCACATTCGAAGTGCAACTTCCTGTAACCTGTTGAGGTGGCTGAGATTGCGATAAGCTCTCGGTT
>DAIOVR010000171.1:0-4649 GCA_036758905.1 Beijerinckiaceae bacterium
GGCCAATTCAAAGCCGCCACCAAAGGCTAAGCCGTTTACAGCAGCGATGACGGGCTTATCCAGATCCCATAATTCAGTCAGGCCCGCAAAGCCACCCGGTCCGTGATCAGCGTCGACGGCCTCGCCCTCGGCGCCCGCTTTCAAATCCCATCCGGCGGAAAAGAAACGGCCTTCGCCGCCGGAAAGAATCGCGACCGATAAAGTAGGGTCATCGCGAAATTCGGCAAAGGCTGTGTAGAGCGCTTGGCTCGTCGGCACATTGATGGCGTTGGCCTTGGGGCGGTCGAGCGTGATTTCAAAGACAGCGCCATCGCGGCGGGTTGTAATTGGGTTGGTCATTGAATTTTTCCATCGGCTAAGCGGATCATGGCATCAACGGCCACAGCATCTTGTTCGAGAATGAGAACGGGATTGGCGTCGAGTTCGACAAGCGTGTCGCGATGGGCGTCGGCAAACGCAGCGACCGCCATAATCGCGTCAATGGCTGCTTTACGGTCGCCTTTCGGTTTGCCGCGAAAGCCGTTGACGAGATGCGATAGTTTTAACGTATCAAAGGCTTGTTCAACCTCCGCACGACGAACCGGAAGTAGAAGCGAGGCCGCGTCTTTCAAGAGCTCGACTAGAATGCCGCCCGAGCCGAAGGTTAGCGTAGGACCAAACAACGGATCGCGCGTTATGCCCACGATCATCTCGGCAACAATGTTTGTTTGCATTGTCTCAACGAGAAATTGGTTTGAGAGATGCGACATGGATGTTGCTGCATCCAAAGCCGCTTCAGGCGTTTTGAGATTGAGTTTAACCGCTCCTGCCTCGGTCTTGTGCGCGATTGTGTCCGAGACGGCTTTAACGACGACGGGATAGCCTATGGCATTGGCGGCGTCAGCTACGCCATCAAGTGTGACAACGCGCGATTGTGGAATGGTTAGCCCGTGCTGCGCGAGCAAGGCTTTTCCGGTTGGCTCATCCAGCATGCGGATAGTTTTGTTGTTCGACGCTGTCGAGCGCAAAGGTGCTGATCTTTGTGCTATGCGTCTTGCGCCAATGTCGGCGGCGATGCTGATGGCTTCCATACATTCGCTGATGCCCTGCATGGGCGCGATGCCCGAGGCGATCATGCGTTGGCCAATTGTTTCAGGCAGAGATTCAGGCAGTGAAGCGACGAGGGCGGCCTTGGCTCCGGTTGCTTTTTGTGCGGCTTCAAAGGCGGCTAAAGTGGCCTCCCAGCTTGAAGCGTCACAGCGATCACCGCGTGGAAAATCGAGGATGAGAAGGTTCATCGCATAGCCTGCTCCTAACATGGCGGAGAAGGTGGCGGTGGACGCTTCGAGATTACCCCAAATATAGGTGTGGTAATCCAGCGGATTGGCGAGCGGAACTTTGGGGCCGAGCGCTTCAAATAGTTTTGCTTCAGCGTCTTTTGGGAGAGGAGGCGTTGGAAGGCCAGCATCCGATGCAAGGTCGGCGACAAGACCTGCTTCGCCACCCGAACAGCTCATCGATGAGACGGTGTTTCCTGATAACGGGCCATGCACGTGAAGCAGTTTCAAAGTTTCAATGAAAACAGAAACATCTTTCGCGCGACCAATGCCATAACGCTTAAACAGCGCATCAAATAAAGCATCCGAGCCCGCAAGGGACGAAGTGTGTGACATCGTCAATGCGGCACCTGCTTCAGAGCGGCCTGTTTTGATGGCAACGATCGGCACGCCTTTATCGAGCGCGCGTAAGGCTGCCTTTGAAAAGCGCTCAATATCATCCAAGCCTTCGATGTGAAGGCCGATGGCGGTGACGCGATCATCATCGAGCAAGGTGTCGATCATCTCGCCCAAATCGCCTTTGGCTTTGTTGCCGGCGGAGATGAGATAGGCAAGCGGCAGGCTTCGCGCCTGCATCGTGAGGTTCAACCCGATATTGCCCGATTGTGTAATGATCGCGACGCCTTTTTGAACCGCCAATCCACCATGTTGGTCGGGCCAGAGTGCAGCGCCATCGAGATAATTTAACAGGCCGTAGCAATTAGGCCCGAGCAGCGCGAGATCGCCCGAACCTGATACAAGCTTGTCTTGAAGGACTGCGCCTTCAGGCCCGACTTCCGCAAAGCCCGATGCATAACAAACCGCGCCGCCCGCACCCATTTTGGCCAATGCAGCAACGGCGTCGATTGTTGCGTCGCGCGGTACAGCGATGAAGGCCGCATCCGGTATGCCGGGGATATCCTGTAATTCTGCAAATGCCTTTCGGCCTGCGACTTCCGCGCGTTTGGGATTAACCGGCCAAATCTCGCCAGAAAAGCCGATCCGTTCGCATTGACGGATGACTTCCGCGGCTTCCCGTCCGCCAATAACAACCAGAGAACGCGGCGAGAGAAGGCGGGCTAGGGCGGAACGGGTCATCGTATTTCTATCCGGATTGTACTATGAATGCATTCGCGCCGTTTGAATTCAACGGCTCTTTCTAAATTCCGCAGCCGCACGGGCAGCTTCCTCGATATGCGGTAGACCCAATCCACAACATCCGCCGAGCAATTGAACGCCGGAGGCGAGCCATTGCCTTGCGAAGACGCCATATTCTTGCGGAGGAATAATATCGACGAAGCGCCAGCCTGGCATTTCGAAATAGCCGGAATCTGGGTAGACCATCAGAGGCCCCTTGAAGTGTTGTTTTAACTCTTCCAATGCCGTGCCGATGATCTCCGAGCCTGTATGCATCAAGCCTGCCGCATCAATACCTGATTTTGGAATAAGCGAGGCGATGTCACTGATCGGCAGATCATCGAAATGATGGAAGCTAACAACCTTACCGTCTTTGGCGCGCCTTGCGCTCATGCCGAAAAATACGGGCAAGCCTGTGGAGATAGCCGCATCAACCGCAAGTTTTACCCGCTGCGGCTCATACATCATCTCGAGCATGATGAGTTCAGCGCCTGCCTTTTTTGCCGTGTGCGCCAAAGCGTGAAAGGCGTCGCTGATCTCCGCCGTAGACGGTATTTTTGCGGGATCAATCACTGCCGTTCCGGCCGACATGGGCACCATATGCGAGAGCGATCCCGCGACGACGACGTCTTTCGCACCCGTCTCATGACGCGCGCGCAAGGCGGCTTCAACGGCACGCTCGATGATTTCTTCCGATCGCTCGGCAAGGCCTGCATCTTTCAGCATCAAGCGCGAGGCGGCATAGGTGTTGGCGGTAACGATATCGGATCCGGCGCGGATATAGTCCGAGTGGATAGCGGTTAAGATATGATCGTTTTCAAGCGTTGCGGGGCCGCACCAGGCGGCAGGATCCATTGGTGCGCCACGGCGTTCAAGCTCGGTGCCTGTAGCGCCATCAAGAACGATAATATCGCCATCGGCAAGGCGTTGCTTTAATTTGGCGTAAGCCATGATCGTTCTCCGGTTTAAAGATTTTAAGCGCCGCGCGGGCGAAGCATCGCACGCGAAATGATATGACGCTGGATTTCGCTTGTGCCGTCCCAAATGCGTTCGACGCGAGCATCGCGCCACCAACGCTCAATTTTGAGTGATGACATCAAACCCATGCCGCCGTAAATCTGAATGGCTTTGTCGGTGACACGTGCGAGTGTTTCGGAAGCAAAGAGTTTAGCCATCGCAAAATCGGTGTCGGTGGCGGTGCCTTTGTCGAGCTTGTCGGCGGCGGCGAGCGTCAACAAATCGGACGCTTCGATCTCCGTCAGCATATCGGCCAATTGAAACGATACGCCTTGGAATTTGCCGATTACTTCGCCAAATTGTTTGCGTTGCGAGGCCCAATCAAGGGCTGATTCCAGCACGCGGCGCGAGCGGCCTACGCTTGTGGCGGCAACGGTGAGGCGCGTGGCGCCCAACCATTCGCCCATCAATTCAAAGCCCTTATGCTCTTCGCCGAGCAACTGGCTTTCATGCACCACGCAATCATCGAAGAAGAGCTCGCATTGGTGATAGCCTTTATGCGAAACACACTTTGGGCCGCGCCTCATGGTAAAACCGGGGGTACCCATATCCACGAGAAACGCGCTGATCTTGGCCTTTTTACCTTTGGATGTTTCCTCAACACCGGTCGCCGCCATGAGCACAACGAAATCCGATTTATCAGCGTGGCTGATAAAATGTTTCGAGCCGTTGATGACATAGGTGTCACCTTTTTTCTCGGCCTTTGTTTTCATCGAGCGAACATCGGAGCCCGCACCCGGTTCGGTCATCGCGAGACAATCATGGCGTGTGCCTTTGATGACGGGAATGAGATAACGCTCGATCTGATCGCCTTTGCAGCCTTGTAAAATATTGGAGGGCCGCGCGATGCACATTTGAAGCCCGTAAGACGCGCGGCCTAATTCGCGCTCAAGCAGCGTCAGCGAGAGATTATCTAACCCGCCGCCGCCATATTGCTCTGGCATATTGGCGGCGTAGAGCCCAAGTTCAATGGATTTTTTCTGGATTTCTGCGGCAAGGTCTGCCGGTACATCATCAATCTCTTCGACCAAATCCTCATGCGGATAAAGCTCGTTTTCGACAAACGAACGAACCGTATCAACGAGCATGTGTTGTTCTTCGGAAATTGGAAAGCCGCTCATGATGTCTGGTTCTCTTTGCGTTTAATACCCAACACCGTTCCAACGGTTTTGGGCTTTGGTAAATGCGAATGCGCTTTTA
>DAIOVR010000172.1:0-4617 GCA_036758905.1 Beijerinckiaceae bacterium
CCCAAAATGTCGCCGAGGGACGCGCCAGCATCGGCTGAGCCGTACTGAGCAATCGCTTCCTTCTCTTCGGCCATTTCAAGAGCCTTGATCGAGACCTGCACCTTGCGGGCCTTGCGGTCGAACAGAATGACGCGGGCGTCGATCTTTTCGCCGGCTGCAAAGCGCTCTGGACGCTGTTCAGCACGATCACGGGCCAAATCGCCGCGCTTGATGAAGGTCATGAATTCCGTGCCGACGATCTTCACGTCGAGACCGGCTTCCTTCACTTCCACCACTTCGCAGGTGACGATGGCGTTCTTCTTGAGGTCGCTGCCTGGTGCGTCTGCAGCTTCGGCGAACTTGTCGCCGCCCATCTGCTTCACGCCAAGGGAGATGCGCTCCTTCTCGACATCGACGTCGAGAACCTGAGCCTTGACCATATCGCCCTTTTTGTACTCTTCGATCACCTGTTCGCCTGGGCGGTTCCAGTCGAGATCGGAGAGATGGACCATACCGTCAACATCGCCTTCGAGGCCGATGAAGAGACCGAATTCGGTCTTGTTCTTCACTTCGCCTTCAACCGTGCTGCCTGCTGGATATTTCTCAGCAAAAGCTTCCCATGGATTCTGCAGCGTCTGCTTGAGACCAAGCGAGATGCGGCGCTTTGACGAATCCACTTCGAGGATCTGCACTTCAACTTCTTGCGAGGTCGAAACGATCTTGCCGGGATGCACGTTCTTCTTCGTCCAGGACATTTCGGAGACGTGGATCAGGCCTTCAATGCCTGGCTCCAATTCAACGAATGCACCGTAGTCGGTGATGTTCGTGACGCGACCCGAGAAGCGCGAATTGAGCGGATATTTCGCTTCAATCGCTTCCCACGGATCAGCCAGCAATTGCTTGATGCCGAGCGAGATGCGGTGCGTATCATGGTTGATCTTGATGATCTTGACCTTGAGCTGCTGACCGATGGTCACCACTTCGGACGGATGGTTGACGCGGCGCCATGCCATGTCAGTGACGTGCAACAAACCATCAATACCACCGAGATCGACGAATGCGCCGTATTCGGTGATGTTCTTGACGGTACCGTCAACGGTCTGACCTTCCTCGAGATTGGCAACGAGTTCGGTACGGGCCTCTGCGCGTGTCTCTTCGAGTACGCTACGACGCGAGACAACGATGTTGCCGCGACGGCGATCCATTTTCAGGATCAAGAAAGGCTGCACAATGCTCATCAACGGGCCGACATCACGGATCGGACGGATATCAACCTGGCTGCGTGGCAAGAAGGCGGTAGCGCCATCAAGATCGACCGTATAGCCGCCCTTGACGATGTTGAAGATAACGCCGTTGACCTTCTCTTGCTTCTCGAACGCCTGTTCAAGCTTGACCCAGCTCTCTTCGCGGCGCGCTTTGTCGCGCGAGATAACGGCTTCGCCGAGCGCGTTTTCGATACGGTCGAGATAGACTTCGACTTCATCGCCAACGCCTGGTGCGCCTTCGCGGCCTGGGCCTGTAAATTCACGTAAGGCCACGCGACCTTCGGTCTTCAGACCCAAGTCGACAACGGCCATGTCCTTTTCAATGGCAATGATGATGCCCTTGATAACGGAACCTTCTAGCGAGTCGCTCTTGCTGAATGACTCGTCGAGCAACGCGGCGAAATCATCGCGCGATGGATTGTAAGAGTTAACGGATGCCATATTTTCTCCTGAGAGCCCCGGCTAGGGGCAAAGCGCCGACGGGTTAGTGTTAAAAGGGCGCCCTTCTCCATCGATGTTTTGTAGCTTCGCTACAAAACCACCGCCTTTAGGCGGGTCGGCGCTGAACCGATGTCGAATGACGTATGGAATATCTTAGTTTTCTCCAGCAAGCTCAGCTTCAATGAGGCTAAGGGCCATCTGGAAAGCGGCTTCTATACCGAGTTTAGTCGTATCGAGCAAGCGGGCATCGTTGGCCATTTTCAAAGGCGCGGCCGCACGGCCTGAATCGCGTTCATCGCGTTTGCGCACATCGGCCAAAACCGTCTCATATGAAAGGGCAGGATTGGTCTTTTGCAGTTCAAGCCAACGGCGTTTGGCACGCTCTTCCGGACTGGCGGTGACAAAGAGTTTAGCGTCCGCCTCAGGGCAGATCACGGTACCGATATCGCGGCCATCTAAAACGGCGCCCGGTTTTTGCGCAGCAAATTCGCGTTGCCCTTGCAATAAAGCCTCTCGCACGCCCGGATAAACGGAAATGACGGACGCCGCTTCTCCGGCTTCGGCACCGCGTAGTCTCGTTTCATCCAAAGCGTGAAAATCAAGTCCCCGCGCGGCCTCAACCGCCGCCGCTTCATCCGAAAGCGCATTGCCCTCATCAAGCAGCGCACGCGCGACCGCACGGTATAAGAGCCCCGTATCAAGATGGTTCAGGCCATAATGCGCGGCAATCCGCTTGCTCAGCGTGCCTTTGCCCGATGCAGCAGGCCCATCAACCGCGATGATCATGCGTAATAATCAGCGCCAAGGCCGCGCATCAAACTCACAAAGCTCGGAAAGCTCGTGGCAATCATGCGCTCATCATCCACCGTCATGGGTTTATCGGTTGCCATGCCCATCACAAGAAAACTCATCGCGATCCGATGGTCGAGATGGGTCGCAACAACCCCGCCACCGCCCGGCACCGCGCCGTTCATGCCCTGCACGATCAAATCATCGCCTTCAATTGCATAGGTCACGCCTGCTTCCGCCAATCCGTCGGCGACAGCCTGCAAGCGATCGCTCTCCTTCACACGCAATTCGTTCAAACCCCGCATCCGCGTTTCGCCTGTGGCAAAAGACGCCGCAACCGCAAGCACGGGATATTCATCAATCATCGACGGCGCACGCGGTGCAGGCACATCAACACCTTTCAAAGTGGATGCGCGGACACGAAGATCGGCAACATCCTCTCCGCCTTCATAACGCGGATTGATGATATCAATGGAAGCACCCATTTCGAGAAGTGTCGTCAAAAGTCCGGTCCGCAACGGGTTCATCATCACGCCTTCGATCAGAATATCCGAGCCCGGAACGATCAAAGCCGCTACCATCGGGAAGGCGGCGGAGGACGGATCGCGCGGTACCATGATCGGACGCGGTTTGAGCTCGGGCCGACCTTCCAATTCGATGCGGCGGCCATCATGGCCTTCATGGGTAACATTCACCGTCGCGCCAAAATAGGTCAGCATTTTTTCCGTGTGATCGCGCGTGGCTTCGGTCTCGATGACCGTTGTTCGGCCGGGTGAATTCAAGCCAGCCAGCAAAATCGCCGATTTGATTTGGGCTGAGGCAACGGGTGTCGAATAGGTGATCGGCAAAGGATCAGCCGCTCCTTTGATCGTAATCGGGCAACGTCCGCCTTCAGCTTGCGAAACAACCTGCACCCCCATTTCAACCAAAGGGTCGAGAATGCGCCGCATCGGACGTTTGCGCAGCGAGGCATCGCCGTCAAAGGTTGCGGTAATGTCATGGCCACCCACCACGCCCATCATCAAACGGGATCCGGTTCCGGCATTGCCAAAATCCAAAACTTCATCGGGTGAGCGTAAGCCACCAATGCCCACGCCGCGCACGCGCCAATGGCCCTCGCCAAGGCGCTCAATGGTCGCACCAAGCGCCCGGCAGGCGGCAGCCGTGCGTAATACATCATCTCCCTCAAGCAATCCCTCGACCATCGTCTCGCCCACCGAGAGGAGGCCAAAGATCATCGCGCGGTGCGAAATCGATTTGTCGCCCGGTAATTTGACATGTCCGCTCAGCGGTTTTCCCCGCCGTGCGCTAAGGGGTTGGGGCAAACCCGAATGGGAACTCGACATGGGATGATCCTTAATAATCGGACTTAAGCTAAGAAGGGGCTTGACGCCGCGATCAGACTGAGATGAATACCGCGCACTATCACAGTCGGATCGTTCCGTCATCCTGTCCCTGATTTGTTTTGAAATACGGATGGATGGAAAGACCGCAGAACCTTTTTCCGTTCGGCATCCGCCGAACCAGACGTTAAAATGAGGTCTTCCCTTGGCCAAACCAGAACTTGGAACCAAGCGTCAATGCCAGAGCTGCGGCTCTAAATTTTACGATTTGCAGAAGGATCCGATCCTCTGCCCGAAATGCGGTACCGTGTTTCAACCCGCTGTCTTGATGGCGCGGGCAGAAATCGTTGCCAAAGCGGTTGACGAGGACGAAGCCGATGTCGGCTCGCTCACAGACGGTCCAGAACTCGTTTCCTTGGACGATGTTGAGGCGGAAGAGTCCGGCAAGGACATTCCGATTGGCGACGTCGATGTTGAAATCGAAGACGATGATATCGCCGATGAAACCTTCCTCGAAGAAGAGGAAGAAGGCGATGACGATGTTGCCGATCTGATCGACGGTGACATTGAGGACGACGAAGAAGTCTAATCTTCGCGTTAGCCCGAGCCTAATTTAAGGCAAAGGGCTTGAGTTGGGCGACGTGGGGGGCTATAGACCCCCGGTCGCAAGCGTCAATGGCGCAACAAGGTATCAGGTTCCCAAACCCGATTTCGTGACATTAGTGGGGTCATAGCTCAGTTGGGAGAGCGCTTGAATGGCATTCAAGAGGTCGGCGGTTCGATTCCGCCTGGCTCCACCA
>DAIOVR010000173.1:0-4582 GCA_036758905.1 Beijerinckiaceae bacterium
CCCATTTCGGTTTCGATCCATTACCTCTCAACGACGCGCTTCCCTGATTTTCCATCCGTGCTGCGAGACCATAACACGTCAATTTCAGAAGCCTTTCGGTCTTATGGAATTGAAACCTATGAACGGCTCTCAACTTCTCTTTCAGCCCGACTCGCGACGCAAGAAGAAGTAGCCCGCTTGAATTTGTCGTATGGCGACCCGGTATTGACCTCCGAAGGTATCGATAGCCTGCCGGATGGCACGCCCTTACAAGTCGTCGAAAGCGCGTTTTCACCCGCTCGTGTTCAGTTCATTGTTGAGCGTGATTAAACCGGACGCGAGCCGATAATCGCAACACGAAGCTTGCTTGATATCAAATCAATCGCAGCGACCGTGATTAAAACCAGCATGATGATAAATGAGGTCTCTTCCCACAAATAGGTGCGTATCGTTTCGGTGAGATAGAGGCCAATACCGCCCGCGCCAACAATGCCGATAATCGTGGTCGTACGCGTATTCGATTCAAAGAAGTAGAGCACTTGACCCAGAAGAACGGGTAAGATTTGGGGGATAATGCCAAACCTAATGCTCTCAAGCCGTGAGCCACCGGAAGCAACAATGCCCTCCACAGGCTTTTGATCAGCCGCCTCGATAGCCTCAGAGAACAATTTGCCGAACGCACCAAAATCCGACGTGATAATCGCCAGCACGCCAGCAAAAGGCCCAAGGCCTACAACGCCCACCCAGATCAGAGCCCAAATCAGCGTATCAATGCCACGGATGATATCCAGAAGACGCCGTACCGCGTGATGGATAACCGAATTTGCTACGATATTACGCGCGGCCAGAAAACCGAAGGGAAGCGCAAGGAATGCAGCACAAACCGTACCAAAAAAGGCCATAGCCAGCGTTTCGATTACGCCGCGCATGAAGACGATGGCATTGTCCCATGAACCGGGATCGGGCGGCATCATCGCTTTGACGACGATACCAAATTTGCCAAACCCGTTAATGAGCATCATGGGCGTGAAGCCAACATAATAAAGCCCAAAGACATAGAGGGAAATAAGAGCGGCAATCAGCAGATAGGCTTTAACCTCATCTCGCCTATTCCCAATAAAGGCTTCTGCATAGCGCTCACGCATTTCTCCGAGTTCCGGAAAGCGATCGCGTAAACTTGTCTGGGAGGACGATCGATTATTCACGACATACCCTCCTTGGCGATAAGGCGATGACGAATTTTTTCGGTACCATAATCGATCATCATCACGGTAAGAATGATAATAATAAGGACCGCGCCGACATCGACGTAATAGAACTTGCGAACATATTCGATCAGTAATTGACCGATACCACCGGCGCCAACAAAGCCCATGACGGCCGCGCCACGCACATTGATCTCAAAGCGCAGCAATGTGTAGCTGGTAAAATTTGAAAGCACCTGCGGTACTGCCGCAAAACGGACTTGCTGCGACCATGATGCGCCGCTTGCGCGTAAGCCCTCAACGGGCTTCATATCGATATTATCGATAACTTCCGAGAAGAGCTTACCAAGCGCGCCCGATGTATGAATGGCCAGCGCCAGAACGCCTGGGAATGGTCCTAAGCCAAAGCTTACAACAAACATCAAGGCAAAGACGATATCCGGTACGGTGCGGCAGAACTCTAAAAAGCGACGGGCTGCAAATTTAGACCAGCCACTCACCGCCATGCTGTTGCTGGCAAAAAAGGCGAGAACAAAGGCAATGACAGCACCCGTAACGGTACCGACATAGGCAATTAATAATGTCTCGGCCATGAGCTTGAGCCATTTGCCCAAACCCCAATACCATTCGGTCACATCTTCATAAAAGGTCGATAGCCCGATATGCGGGGTCATATCGAAGAAATAACGTGGAAATTTCCAAAAATTCGTAACAAATTTATGCGGATCAACTTCGGCACCAAAGGCCGCAATAAAGACCAACAATACAACGATAATCGAGCCTAAAAGCATTTGCCGGCGCTTCTGAGCAAGGGTCATCGCATATTGCGATTGCAACCGCGCATTTTGCTCATCGGGCAAAGGTTGGATTGTCGTTGCCAATTCAAAATCTCCTTGCACGAAAAAGGCGGCGGATCGATCCGCCGCCTTCGCTTGAGTTAAAAATCAAGACTTCTTCTTCAACTCGTCAACAAACTTAACGAGATCGATGGTTGGCTGATAGTCCTTCGTGGTGATGGACTTGTAAGAAAGCTTCTTGCCATCATAGGCCTTATCGAAGGCTTCACGGTTAGCGGTGTAGGCATTCAAGAAGGCGTCTGCGACGGTCTTCTTGAGATCTTCCGGCATAGAATTCAAGATCGCGAGCGGACCGTTAAGGATCGGCTGCGACTTATAGATGATGCGCAGATCGCTATACTTCAAAAGACCCTTCTTGTCGGCCTTTAAAGCGTCCGAATCTTCATCGTTTGTCCAAGCATTGAAGCATGCGTCAAAAGTGCCTTGGGCAACGCCAATTGCTGCGTTTTCATGCGTACCGGCATAGACGACCTTCGAGAAATACTTATCCGGATCAATGCCGAGCTTGCTCATTTCAAAACGAGGCACATTGTTGCCGGACGTCGAGTTTGGATCAACGAGGCCGAGCGCCTTGCCCTTAAGGTCTTCGAGCTTCTGATAGGGGCTGTCTTTTTTCACGTAAACAACAGAGTAATAGCCGGTTGTTCCGTCCTTATTGACTTCGATGCCGAACGGCGAAACATCAGCACCAACAATGATCGCGCGTGCGAAAGAAGCTGCACCGTACAGACCGATATGGATCGTGCCTTCTTTTTGGCCCTGCACGACGGCGGCATAATCGTTAACAATGCGAAGCTTCACAGGAACACCGATTGTCTTCGAGAGGTGGTCCATCAAGGGCTGCCAACGGTTCGTGGTGTCGGCTGCGTTTTCAGCAGGCACAACAGCAAACGTCAGCTCTGGGTATTTCGACTTCCACTCTTGGGCAAGCGCGCCCGAAGCTGCTCCAACAAATGCCATTGCAGCGGTAGCCGCAAGCATAATACGACGCGTGATCATGGTCTTCGTCTCCTTATGATGAGATGGTTTAGTGAGAATATACCAATCAAGCCGGATAAATCGCCCGGATCGTAGGTTGTTAAGCCACTACAGCGATGCCCGCAGGCATATCATTGGTAGCGGAATTCGGGTTCATAACTTCATGCGCCTCAAGGCCATAGAGTTCGCGCGCAACATCTTCGGTCAATGCCGATGGAACATCATCAAATACAACACGGCCCTGCGCCATACCGACGAGGCGCTCGCAATAGGTGCGGGCCAAATCGAGCGAATGAAGGTTACAAATAACGGTAATGCCAAAATGTTTATTGATCCGCAAAAGCGCGTCCATAACAATCTTAGTATTGCGCGGATCAAGCGATGCGATAGGCTCATCGGCTAGGATAATGTCCGGCTCTTGTACCAAAGCGCGACAGATCGCGACCCGTTGCTGTTGGCCGCCTGACAACTGATCCGCCCGTTGCGCAGCAAGATTGGCAATATCAAATTGCTCAAGGGCAGCAAGTGCGATGGCTTTATCATCATCACCCCAAAGCTTCAGCATCGTCTGCCAACCCGGAGCTTGAGAAAGGCGGCCCATCAACACATTGGTTAAAACGTCCAATCGGCCAACGAGATTAAATTGCTGGAAGATCATCGCACAACGACGACGCCATTCGCGAAGCTCGGCACCTTTAAGCGCCGTCACATCAACGCCGTCATAGATGATGCTGCCATTCGTTGGATCGTTCAGACGATTAATCATGCGAAGGAGTGTTGATTTTCCTGCGCCGGAGCGGCCAATGACACCGACAAAGCTGCCCGGTTTGATCGAAAGCGATACGGAATCAACCGCGGGGTTGGTTCCATAAATTTTGCTCAATCCATTAATCTCTAGCATCGAACATTCTCCTGATCATTGGGAGCGAATTAGGGGCGTTCAATGACAAGGGAATGACAGGCTGTGGACAGTGAGATGAGTCGATAGGCAGCGTTGTTTTTCAGTCTTTGGCCGATTCTGCCCGTCTGGGCTTTCCAAGCTTGGGCTCTTCTGCTAGAAAATTGGGCAGTTTTACGAGGTATCGCGCTGAAACCTGATTAAGACCCCTCCCATTTTGGGGCGTTAGTCTGCATCCGGAAAGACTGATACAGATGGTTGTCACACTCGACCAAGCGATTGAAATCCATGCGAAAGCTGCGCTTTTCAGGGCCGGAAAATCCGCTTTAAAGCAAACCCTTGACCGCGCCGAATTGTTTCGCTCGCGCGGGGATTTAAAGAGTTACGAGACTTGGAAATCGGTTGGCGACAAAATCGCCGAGCTCGAAAAACTCGGCTATCTCAATCAAAGACGGCGGGCTTAAGCCCCATCACCACATCGATTTTTTAGCCCGCTCAGGCCATTCGCGGTCATAGTCCGGGCCGCCTACGCGATTATCGCTTAAACGGGCCAAAATCTGCCCCGCCGTGGGTATGGTTGCCGGATCAATATGATGGGCCGGATTCCATAACTCAGAGCGGACAATCGCCCGCGCGCATTGGAAATAAACGGCATCGATCGTGAT
>DAIOVR010000174.1:0-4542 GCA_036758905.1 Beijerinckiaceae bacterium
ATAAATAAAAAAGCCTGACAAGGCCTTTAAGGGGATGGAATGCCGGTCGCACAAATTGCCGAGCCGATAACCAGTGCTAGCCCACACGATGCCGCGCTATCGCTGCGTGGGATGATGAAAGCCTTTGGCGGTACATTGGCCGTCAACGATGTTAGCTTTGACTTGCCCCGTGGCGAAATTCTCGCTCTTCTCGGTCAAAATGGCGCCGGAAAATCAACGGTTATTAAAATGCTGGCGGGTGTTTATAAGCCCGATGCCGGTGAAATGTTCATGGATGGCGCGCCGCATGATCCGCGGACCAAAGGCCATTCCATCGCTTTTATCCATCAGGATTTGGGCCTGATTGAATGGATGACAGTCGCCGAGAATATCGCGATGGCGCAGGGCTATCCGCGCCGTAACGGGCTGGTCGATTGGCCGGCCGTGGATGCGATGGCGCGGCGGTCGTTATCCATGATTGCCTATGATATTGATCCGCGCTTACGGGTGAGTGACTTGACCCGCACGGAGAAATCGCTTGTCGCGATTGCGCGTGCTTTAGGCATCAATGCCAGCGTGCTGGTGCTGGATGAGCCAACGGCCAGCCTGCCGCAAGAAGACGTCAATCTTCTTTTTGATGTGTTGCGCGGCTTAAAAGCGCAAGGCGTGAGCATGATGTATGTCTCGCATCGTCTCGACGAGATTTTTGCGATATCGGATCGCCTCGTTGTGCTGCGCGATGGTAGGCTGGTTGATCAGCGCCTCACTTCCGAAGCCGATCCGGAAAGCTTGATTGCAGCCATTATCGGGCGTCGGCCTGAAAGCGTGTTCGTGCGTCCACCCGCGCCAAGCCGCACCCCATTGCTGCAGTGCGATGGGTTGTATGTGGGCGATATTGGGCCGATCAATTTCACCCTTCATGCCGGTGAGGTGTTGTCACTTGTCGGCTTGCGCGGCGCAGGCCAAGAGCAAGTGGGCCGCGCCTTGATCGGGGATGATCCGGCCAAGCGAGGCAGCGTCACGATTAAGGGGCAACCTTTGCGCCATTCATCGCCCAATCAGGCGGTACAATCGGGCGTTGGTTTTGTTGCGGCCGACCGCGTGGCGGAATCGGTTGCCGCGGGCCTCTCGGTGCGGGAAAATATGTTTATTAATCCGGGTGCTGCGGGGCGGGGATTGTTTTCACCCCGTCATCCGTTGAGCGAGGCCAGCGAGAGCAAAGCGCTTGGTGCCGATATTGGCCTTTCGCCCAATAATCCTGAAGCGGCGATTGAAACACTATCGGGCGGCAATCAACAAAAAGTGGTGATGTCGCGCTGGATGCGCATTGGTCCTGATGTTTTGGTGCTTGAAGATCCAACCGCAGGCGTCGATGTTGGAGCGAAAGCGGATATCTATCGTCTCTTGAGTTCAGCCTTGGCCAAAGGACATGCGGTTTTGCTGGTATCAACTGATTTCGAAGAAGTAGCCGCCATTTGTCATCGTGCTTTGGTGTTCCAAGGCGGGCGCATTGTGGCTGAAATTGATGCGAGCGATCTTTCTGTTGAATCGATTACGCGGGCGACCTCGCTCGCCAATAAGGTGCATTGACCCATGAGTTCTTCGATCAAATCAACCGCTCTTGAGCCGACCAAAGCCGAATTGGAAAGGCTGTCGACCGGCCAGAAATTATGGCGGTTGGCACCGGTGTATGGCTTACCGATTTTTACGGTGGTGTTGATCGTGTTTTTCTCGATCATCCTGCCCGATACGTTTCCGACCATGTTGAATGTACGGTCGATCCTGAATGATAAATCGATCATCGCTATTTTATCTTTGGCCGCGATGATTCCGATGATGGCGGGTCGTATCGATCTCACTGTCGGTTATGGCATCGTGTTGTGGCATGTGCTTGCCATAGCCCTTCAAACCAAAATGGGGTTTAGCTGGCCGGTTGCGTGTATCATTGTCATCTTGCTCGGCTGTGTCCTTGGTTTGATCAACGGCTTTCTGGTCGAGATGGCGCAGATCGACAGCTTTATTGCAACGCTCGGAACGGGAACGATCCTCTATGCGATTGCGTTGTGGTATTCCGAGGGACGGCAAGTCATCGGTGTGTTGCCGCATGGCTTTACCGACCTTTACGCGTCGATGCCGCTGGGTATTCCGATTTCAACTTTTTATGTCGCAGCAATTGCTTTGGCGCTGTGGGCAGTGGCCGAATATTTGCCGATCGGGCGCTATCTTTACGCGATTGGTGCCAATCAGCGCGCCGCCTTGTTGAATGGTATTCCGACGCGCCGCTATGTGATCGGCAGTTTTGTGGCTTCGGGTGTTTTAGGCGCAATCGCAGGCATTTTGTTGGCTGCACGCCTTCGCATCGGGCAGGCGAGTGTCGGTCTAGAGTTTTTGCTGCCTGCGCTTGTCGGTGCGTTTTTGGGCTCGACCACGATCAAGCCCGGTCGCGTCAATGTCTGGGGCACCATCATGGGTGTTGCCATTCTGGCCATCGGCATTTCCGGCATCCAGCAATTGGGTGGCGATTTCTATATCGAGCCTTTGTTTAATGGCGTGACGCTTTTGATCGCGATCGGTCTTGCGGGCTATGCCCAACGGCGCCGTGGCAGTGTTACCCATACGCGTACCCAACAACCCCATTCGCCGACCCCGCCTGCTGCATAAGCAGAGGCTGGATTGGCTCCTACCCTTCACGCCTGAAGCGGCGCGAAGTTCAACGATAACCGGAGGACGACCAATGAAACTTAAGCACTCTTTGGCGCTGTTAGCCGCCACTGTCGCGCTGCCAATGATGGCAATTGCGGCACATGCTGACGCCGTTTCTGACGCACAGAAGACGGTTGATATCATGAGCACGCCAAATGCGCCTTGGACTGGCCCAACCACGGGTCCAAAGGCAGCAGCTGGTAAGACGATCATCTATGTGTCGACCAACCAGAACAATGGTGGTGCACTTGGCGCTGGTAATGGCGTGAAGGAAGCAGCTGCCAAAATCGGCTGGACCTTCAAGCTCATCGACGGCAAGGGCTCGGTTTCGGGTCAGGCGTCCGCTATGGCACAGGCCATCGCTTCTAAGCCAGACGTGATCGTACTCGGCGGTATCGATGCCAAGGAACAAGCAACGGCGGTTGAAGAAGCCGGCAAGCAAGGCATCGTGATCATCGGCTGGCATTCTTATGCTCACCCAGGTGCGCATGAAACGCTTCCGATCTTCAATAACATCACGACCGATCCAATCGAAGTTGCAAAGTCCGCTGCGGCGTTCCCATGCGCCACGACCAAGGGTGCTGTTGGCGCGGTTGTGTTCACCGACTCGAACTATGAAATCGCGGTTCGCAAGTCGAACGCCATGGCCGATTACATCAAGGCTTGCGGCAATTCGAAGGTTCTCGAAATCGTCGATACCCCATTGGCCGAAGCTTCAACCCGTATGCCACAGCTCACCACCGCATTGCTGCAGAAATACGGCAAGGCTTGGACGCATGCGCTGTCGATCAACGATCTGACCTTCGACTTCATGGCACCTGCGCTTTCGGCCGCTGGCATCAAGGGTGATGGCAATCCAATCGCGATCTCGGCTGGTGACGGCTCGGAAGTCGCTTTCCAGCGTATCCGCTCCGGCGAATATCAGGCTGGCACGGTTGCCGAGCCTCTGAATCTTCAGGGCTGGCAGATTGTTGACGAAGCCAACCGCGCGCTCAACAAGGCCAAGGAAAGCGGCTTCGTTGCCCTTCCGCATCTCTTCCTCCCATCCAACATCAAAGCGGATGGCGGACCGAAGAATACGTACGATCCAGACAATGGCTATCGTGACGTTTATGCCAAAATCTGGGGCAAATAAGGTTTAAGATAAAGAGCGCGGCGGGGGAAACTCCGCCGCGTTTTTCTTCACCGAGAACAACCGCAGCGATTTCGTTCCGACCCGAAATTCCTCCGTCTGTTTTAAAATCTGATGCAATGGAGTTCATCAATGTCATCCCAGAATTTACCTAAGCCCGATGCCGCGAAAAACATGACGCTCATTGGTCATTCGGATCAAGGCGGGCGTCCGGATGGCGTGCAGTTGATGGTCAACAAAGGCCACGCCTTTATCGGTCATATGTTCTCGAAAGGTTTTTCGGTGGTGGATTGCACCAATCCACGCGATCCGAAGCCTGTTACCTATGTGCCAGCGCCGCACAACACATGGAACATTCACCTTCAGACGCATGGCGATTTGCTACTCGTGATCCATGCGAAAGACATGTTCGCCGCTGCCGAATTCCAGGATGAAAAAGCCTATTACAAAGGCGCGCTCGGCGAGAAGGTCGGCACAGCCAAAGCCTCTACCGCACCGGTTCGTGATTGGTCGGCGGGCATGGCCGTTTACGATATCAAAAATCCGAAAGAGCCGAAGCAAATTGGCTTTATGCCGGTTGAAGGCGGTGGCGTGCATCGCATCTGGTATACGGGCGGACGTTGGGCCTATGTCTCGGTGCTGCTTGATGGTTTTACCGATTATATTTTCATGACGGTCGATATGGCCGATCCGACCAATCCGAAGCCAGCCGGAAAGCTTTGGCTTGA
>DAIOVR010000175.1:0-4530 GCA_036758905.1 Beijerinckiaceae bacterium
AAAAAGCGTGACATCATGACCCCGTTCTGCAAGCACCGCTGCAGCCTTCATCCCTGCGGGACCACCACCTGCAACAAAGAGTTTTTGCCGTAAGCGTGCCGGAGTCTTACTTGCCGCCAAAGTCGTTTCGCGTCCTGTTTCTGGAAACTGAATGCACGAGATCGGATAGCCTTTGTGAAAATGCCCGATACACGCCTGATTGCACGCAATGCATGCGCGGATATCATCGGCCTTGCCCGCCTTTGCTTTGTTGGGCATGTCAGGATCCGCAATTAAAGCGCGCGTCATGCCACATAAATCAGCCTGCCCATTGGCTAATACCGTTTCGGCAATCTGTGGCTGATTGATCCGTCCCGTCACGATCACAGGCATTGTGACAACCGCTTTTACCAATGCCGCAAATGGCGCGACATAGGCGGTCTCGTAAAACATCGGAGGCACAATATGGATGGCGCCCGATAGCGACGCGGAATTACCCGCAATCACATGGAAATAGTCAAGGCGTCCTTCGGCATCAAGCGCTTTGCAAACATCTAAAACTTCTTGTGCCGCAATCGCTTCCGCATCGCGCTCATCGCCTGAAATGCGTAAACCCACGACAAAATTTTGACCCACTTCTGCACGAATAGCAGCTGCGACTTCGGACAAAAACCGCATTCGATTTTCAAGGCTTCCGCCATAGCAATCATCGCGCCGATTGACATGTGGATTTAAAAATTGCGCTGGCAAATAGCCGTGGCTTGCAACGATTTCACAGCCATCCAGTCCTGCTTCCTGAAGCCTACGCGCTGAAGACGCATAGCCTGCAATAATCTCGTCAATCATCGCTTGTGAAAGCGGAACCGGCATCACATGAAAGCGCGAATTGGGAACAGCCGACGGCGCATAGGCAACAGGCGCTGTGCCATCATCCGTTTCCATAATTTCACGGCCAGGATGAAACAATTGACCAAAAATTTTTGTGCCATAAGCATGAACGCGATCGGCCAGCGCGCGATAACCCGCAATGCAAGAATCATCATCCGCCATCAACATATGGGACGTATAGCGTGCCGTGTGATGCACGCCCGCGACCTGCGCGATTATCAGACCCACGCCGCCTTTCGCGCGCGCTTCATGATAGGCGATCAACCGATCCGTCACATGGCCATGATGCGCCATAACCGTATCATGGCCTGTCGAGACAATGCGGTTAGGCAAAGACAAACCGCTTCCAAGCGCTAGGGGTGAAAAGAGAAATTTAAACATCACAGAAACCTAATTTACCAAGGATCAAACCGTTTTAATGCCCATCTGTATCGGCTTCAAACGGGCCGAGCTTCACGCGCAACGCCCGCAATTGCGCCATTTGCTCATCCCGCCACGCTAGCTTACGCGGCAAGTCCGAGACAGGCAAAGCGGAGCGCATGGAATCATGCAGCAACCCTACCAATTTCTGCGTCACAACAGGCGCAGTTGCCCCTCGCTCATTGGCCAAATCATTGAACATGAAACCATAGCGTTTCAAATAATCGGCAATGCCACCGGGAGCATTTAAATCGATGCCTTCTAGCGGGCCAAGAAACGCCCAGCGTAAGCCAAACCCGTCGCTGATCAACCGATCAATATCTTCCGGCGACATCAACCCGTCTTCAATCACGCGAAACATTTCGGTCAGCAACGCGCCTTGCAAACGGTTCATCACAAAGCCCGGTTGCTCGCGTTTCACCATCACGGGCGATTGGCCAATGGCTTGCATTAATTCATAGACAATCTCGACCGTTTCAAGCGAGGTAAACGGCGCAGGCACAATCTCAACCACCGGAATGAGATGCGGAGGCGCAGCGGGATGGGCCACAATGCAGCGATGCCTTCCCAAAATCTCACCCGCAAACCGCGAGATGCCAAAACTTGATGTTGAACTCGCAATCACCGCATCGGGCGGTGCATGATGATCGAGATCGCGAAACAAAGCGGCTTTGACAGCAAGGTCTTCTTCGACCGCCTCCATCACAAAGCCTGAATCACTTACGGCTTCGCCTAAATCCTCGTGAACCGTGATCCGGGCAAGAAGCGCTTCGACCGTAACCTCAGGCTTTATCGCCTGCGCACGCTGCGCAGCCCCCGCGATATCGTCCAAAATCGAAGCTTTCGCGCCCTTCCTGCGGGATAAAATGCGCACCATTACGCCCGCACGTGCAAACACCACGGCCCATGAACGGCCAATAATCCCGCCCCCGATCACCGTTATATGCGCCATTCAAGCTTCCTATCGCAAATTTGCCGTTGAGCAGACTTGACGGTTCATCTCCCGTTTTGGCAAGGCCTGTTAGGCGTATTTTCGCTTTGGCAAACAGAAACCCTTCGCCTATAAGGCCGTTATGTCCCAGTTAAAAATCCTCGTCACCGGCGCCGCCGGGTTTATCGGCTTCCATGTGTCCCGCCGTTTATTGGCGGAAGGCCATATCGTCACCGGTTTTGACAATCTAAACCCCTATTACGATGTGACGCTCAAACATGCGCGTCTGGCCGAGCTCGCCAAAGAAGCGCGCTTCACCTTTGTTGAAGGTGATCTGGCCGATTCCGATGCTGTTGATGCGGCGTTTAAAGCGGGCCAATTTACCCATGTCGTCAATTTGGCGGCACAAGCAGGTGTGCGCTATTCGCTCAAAAATCCAAAAGCCTATGGGGACGCGAACCTCACGGGCTTTCTAAATATTCTCGAAGCCTGCCGCCACAACGCGATCCAGCATCTTGTTTATGCGTCTTCCTCATCGGTTTATGGCGCGAACACGGCAATGCCCTTCTCGGTGCATGACAATGTCGACCATCCTTTGTCGCTTTATGCCGCCACCAAAAAAGCCAATGAGTTGATGGCCCATTCTTACGCGCATATGTTCGGCCTGCCTTCAACGGGTTTGCGGTTCTTCACCGTCTACGGTCCTTGGGGACGCCCCGATATGGCGATGTGGCTTTTCGCCGATGCGATTTTAAAGGGCGAGCCGATCACGCTTTTCAATCACGGCAAAATGCGGCGCGATTTCACCTATGTCGATGACATTGTGGAATCGATTGCGCGCTTGGTGCCTAAAACCGCCGAGCCCAATCCCGATTGGGATGGCGCAAAGCCCGATCCGGGAACCAGCAAAGCACCATGGCGCGTCTACAATATCGGCAATAACAGCCCCGTCGAATTGATGGATCTCGTCAGCACGATGGAAAAAGCCTTGGGCATTGAAGCCAAGAAAATTTTGGCTCCCATCGAAATCGGTGACGTGCCAGAAACCTATGCCGATGTGGATGCGCTGATGGAAGCGGTTGATTTCAAACCCTCAACACCACTCGATGTCGGCGTTGGACGTTTCATCAGCTGGTTTAGGCAGTGGCGCGGTAATCACTAAACTACCTTTTCGTCATTGCGAGGTGAGGAGCGGTTTGCGGAGCAAACAAAACGATCCGGGGAATCGTTTTGAGTGACGAACGCGAAGCAACCCAGCTAGAGGGCAGTTACAAGAGCACGATAGACCCACCGCAACTGATCGAAAACCATCAACTGGGTTGCTTCGCCTACGCTCGCAATGACGGTGATCGATAAGCTCTTTATTGAGCCCGCAACCACTGTGTTGCAACAAGCACGGGCCATAAATCATTGTGCCGATCACTCGCGCCCGAGCAATGCTGCTGCCACGCACGCGCAATTGGTGCCGCATCGAACATTCCGTCTCGCTTGAGTGAAACAGGGTCAAGCAAATCTTCCGCCCAATCGCGCAAGGGACCGCGTAGCCATTGCGCCAGCGGCACGCCAAAGCCTTTCTTAGGACGTTCCACCATCGCCTTCGGCACATGGCGATAGAGCACCTCGCGCAAAATCCATTTGCCGATACCTTCACGACGGCGCAAATGCATCGGCAAAGTCAGTGCAAATTCAACAACACGATGATCAAGCATTGGGACGCGCGATTCAAGCGATACGCCCATCGAGGCGCGATCAACTTTCACCAAAATATCATCAGGTAAATAGCCGACCATATCACGTGCCATCATGCGTTCGAGATCCGACAGAGCGAGCCTGTCAAACGCATCAGATGTGAGCTTCTTTGCTGCATGCAAACCGTTAACGGGAAGCCTCTCGCCGGACCAATGACCCAACAGCCGCTCGGTTGTTTCTTGCGCATCATGCGCCGCCACAACAGAAGCTGCCAATTGCAATTGCCGCGACAGTTTACTCTGCCCAAGCACACCAACTAAAGGGGCGGCTAAGGCACTACCCATGCCTAATACCTGTCTGAACGGCAAAGGCAGCGCGTTATTCAAACGAAAAAAGCGTTCCGCCAAACCATAGGTATTATAGCCACCGAACAATTCATCCCCGGCATCGCCTGACAGCGATACCGTTACTTGAGAACGCGCAAGCTTCGACACGAGATAGGTCGGCACCTGTGAAATATCGGCCAGCGGCTCATCATAAAGCTGCGGCAAGAGCGGAATAACATCCAAAGCATCGCGCGGCGAAATCTGCACTTCCGTGTGATCGGTTCCAAGATGCCGCGC
>DAIOVR010000176.1:0-4528 GCA_036758905.1 Beijerinckiaceae bacterium
CATCTCAGCGACGACTGACTTCACCATTTTGAGATAAAAAAGGCGGCCATTTGGCCGCCTTTTTTAGTGCAGATGAATACCAAGCCGTCCGGCTAAATCTTGAATATATTGGAATGCTGTGCGTCCCGAGCGTGAGCCACGCGTGGTGGACCATTCCAAACTCTCATGCTCAACTTGGGCCATGTCGGTTTTTATGCCGTAATGATGCGCATAGGCGCGGACCATTTCGAGATATTCGTCTTGGCTGCATTTATGAAAGCCGAGCCAGAGACCAAAGCGATCGGATAAGGATACTTTTTCCTCGATCGCTTCACCCGGATTAATGGCGGTTCCGCGCTCATTATCCATCATGTCGCGCGGCAGGAGATGGCGACGGTTGGAGGTTGCATAAAAGATCACATTATCCGGACGGCCTTCGATCCCGCCTTCGAGAACGGCCTTCAGTGATTTGTAGGACGTATCATTCGCGTCAAACGATAGATCATCGCAAAAGACAATAAACCGGCAGTCGGCATCGCGCATAATGGTCATCAAAGCGGGAAGGCTCTCAATATCTTCGCGATGGATTTCGACCAATTTTAGAGGCTTCACTCCCGCTACGCCGTGAAGCTTCGCCAAGGCTGAAGCATGCGCGGCCTTAACGAGGGATGATTTACCCATGCCGCGAGCGCCCCATAACAGGGCATTATTCGCAGGAAGCCCTTGAGCAAAACGTTCGGTATTGTCGTTGAGCTGATCACGAACGCGATCAATGCCTTTTAATAAACCCATCTCAACCCGGTTGACGCGCGGGACGGGGGAAAGCCAGCCGCCATCGGCATGCCAAACAAAGGCATCCGCCATGGACATATTGGTATAAGGCCGCGGCTGGGGTGCCAGACGCTCGAGCGCATCCGCGATTCGCTTGAGATCGGTTGAGATTGCGTCTGGAAGGGTAAAAGGTTCGGACGACATTGGGCTCATAACTCGTTTTAGGGTAAGCCTTTTTCTTAACGGCGAAACGAGACCGCGTCCATAAGCGTTAAATTGACAGGTTTGAAGCGCTTTGATTTGCAATCCGCGGCTGTCTGGCTATAGTCCCGGCCGACGATCCGGGAGCTTTTGTGTTTTAAGGTTTTCCCGTGTTTTAGATTTGACCGGAGGTTTCTGACGTGATTACGCCCGCCTATGCGCAAAGTGCATCCGCCCTTGGGGGTTCGGATATGCTGATCCAGATCGTTCCGTTTATTCTCATTTTTATCATTATGTATTTCTTGATGATCCGGCCGCAGCAAAAGCGCCAGAAGGACCATCAGGAAATGATCAAAAATGTCCGTCGGGGCGATCAAATCGTGATGAGCGGTGGCTTGATCGGTAAGGTTGTCAAAGTAACCGACGATAATGAATTGGAACTTGAAATTGCCGACAATGTCCGGGTGCGGGTTTCGCGCTCTGCCATCGCCGACGTCCGCAGCAAAGGTGAACCGGTCAAATCCTGACCGGTCACGCATAGAGCGACCCGACCCATGCTTCGTTACTCCCGCGGCAAAATTGCTGCCATTCTGCTTTTAGCCTTCGCTGGCTTTTATTTTGCCGCTCCGAGCCTGATGTCACCTGAGACACGGGCATCGATCCGCGCCAATGCACCAGGCTTTATTCCGGGCTGGCTTATCCCAAGTCAGGCAATTGTGCTGGGCCTTGACCTTCAGGGCGGATCGCACGTTTTGCTTGAAGTCGATAGCGGCGCGGTTGTTAAAACGCAGATCAATACATTGCGGGATGATATGCGTCGTGTCCTTCGTGACGAGAAAGTTGCTCTTGCAGGTGGCATCGCGGTTTTGCCCCGTGGCGTTACAGTTAGAATCGCCGACGCGAACGAGCGCGCCCGGGTATCGCCGAAGCTTAGGGAGCTCGCGAGTTCGGGACCTGCGGTTAATTTAATCCGCGGCGCGGCGCCAACACTGATTGAGTATTCGGAACAGCCCGATGGGTTGATCACGCTCACGGTGACGGATGAAGGTATTACCGAGAAGGTTCGCAAGGCGATAGACCAAGCCATCGAAGTATTACGCCGCCGTATCGATGCTTTGGGCACAACCGAGCCAAATATTCAGCGTCAGGGTGTTGATCGCATTCTCGTTCAAGTACCAGGATTACAAGATCCGAAGCGCTTGAAGGATATTTTGGGCACGACCGCCCAGCTTGAGTTCCGCATGGTGGCTGACTCGGGCGCCGCATCCGCTGATGTCGAAATGTTGCCTCAGGTCGAAGAAGGCTCAGTACAATTGCCGATCGAAAAACGGATCATTGTACAGGGTGAAGATTTGATCGACGCTCAACCGGGGTTCGACAGCCGTAACTCCGAGCCGATCGTCAATTTCAAATTCAACATTCGTGGTGCGCAGCGCTTTGGGCAGGCGACAACGGAATCTGTTGGTCGTTCATTAGCAATTGTTCTTGATCGTAAGGTTATTTCAGCACCGCGCATTCAATCGCCAATCACGGGCGGGCAGGGGCAGATTTCCGGTCGGTTTACGGTCGAAGCCGCCAATAATCTGGCCATCTTGCTTCGCGCTGGCGCTTTGCCTGCACCTCTGACGATTGTTGAAGAACGGACCGTTGGTCCGGGTCTCGGACAAGACTCAATCAACGCGGGCAAAATTGCGTCCTATGTTGCGGCCGTCTTGGTCGTTGGCTTCATGTTCGCGACCTATGGTCTGTTTGGTTTCTTCGCGAATATCGCGCTCGTTATCCACGTCGTTTTGATCTTTGCGATGATGTCGCTGATTGGAACAACGCTTACATTGCCGGGTATTGCAGGCATCGTTCTGACCATCGGAACCGCGGTCGATTCCAACGTGCTGATTTATGAACGTATCCGCGAGGAGGCCAGACAGGGACGCAGTCTCGTCGCTTCACTGGATGCCGGATTTACACGTGCTTTCGCCACGATTATCGACTCCAACGTGACCATGTTTATCGCCGCAGCCATTCTGTTTTTCTTAGGATCGGGTCCGGTGCGCGGCTTTGCTGTCACGATGGTCTTTGGCATCGTAACAACCGTTGTTACAGCAGTGACGATGACACGGATGATGATCGCGCTTTGGTATACGCGGTCACGGCCACAGAAAATGCCGTTCTGAGGAGAATGCGATCATGAAACTTCTCAGAATTATTCCCGACGATACCAAGTTCGGCTTTATGAATTTCCGGAATGTCAGCTTTCCGGTTTCGGCTTTGCTTTCGGTCATTTCCGTCGTTGCCTTTTTATGGATCGGCTTGAATTTCGGTATCGATTTTACCGGCGGTACGCTGATAGAGATGAAGGCAAGTTCGGGTCACGCCGATATCGCCAAAGTACGCACCACAACGGCTTCGCTCAATTTGGGTGATGTCGAAGTTCAAGAATTCGGAAATCAGGGCGAAGTATCTCTACGCTTTGGCTTGCAGCCCGGCGGCGATAAGGGCCAACAAGCGGTTGTTGAGCATGTTCGCTCTGTTTTTGGCGGCGACTATGAATTTCGTCGGGTTGAAGTTGTTGGCCCGCGCGTTTCAGGTGAGTTGGTTCAATCCGGCATTTTAGGCGTTGTTTTGTCGATCTTGGCCGTTCTCGTCTATTTATGGTTCCGCTTTGAATGGCAATTTGCGGTAGGCGCCGTGATCGCAACCTTGCACGATCTTGTATTGACGATTGGTTTTTTCGCGATCACGCAAATTGAATTTAACATGACGTCGATTGCCGCCATTCTAACGATTGTCGGTTATTCGCTGAACGATACGGTTGTGGTGTTTGACCGTATTCGCGAATTACTCCGCAAATATAAGCGTATGCCCATCGCGGAATTGTTGGATTTATCGATCAATACGACATTGTCGCGTACAGTCATGACGTCGATGACGACGTCGCTGGCATTGTTAGCGCTTGTTTTATTCGGCGGCTCGGTGATCAAGAGCTTCTCTTACGCGATGATCTTCGGCGTTGTTATCGGAACCTATTCGTCGATTTTCATTGCAGCACCGGTTTTGATTTATCTCGGGGCGCGTATTGCTGCTGAAGCCAATGAAACCGAACTACCAAACGACGAAAACGCCCAGAAGGTGAAATGAGCGAGGCCCGCTATGAGGGCTTTGTTCCGGGGCGGCATCTATTGGATGCGGTCGGCAATGGTGGATTTCGGTTCGCCGATATGTCGCATCGCGGATCCATCCTGATTTTGCAATCGGGCATATATGCTTGGCCCGTTCAGGCTGCTTCAGAAATAAGCGTGTCTTCGTTTGAACCCTTGTTTGCCGAAGCAAGCGATATTGATCTTGTGCTTATCGGTACTGGAAAAAATCCGGCTTATTTAGATGAAAATATCCGTTGGCGGTTCAGGGAACTCAAACTGGGCGTTGATCCCATGACAACGACCGCTGCCGCACGCACCTATAATGTCTTGATGAATGAAGGCAGGCGTGTTGCTGCCGCTTTGATTGCGATTGATTGACCGATGAACAACGCATCGGAAGGTGATTATTGCCTTAATGCCCTCAAACAGGCCGATCCTGA
>DAIOVR010000177.1:0-4447 GCA_036758905.1 Beijerinckiaceae bacterium
TCCGGTGTTTCAATGATCAAACGGTCCGGATTCGATAAAACAAAGGCAGAAATTGGGATTTCTTCAGACGCGATCAGCCGGATCCGGGTCGATGTTGCGGCGGGCGCAATTTGAATGTCGGCAATGACGGGGGCAGCGATAACCGTTGACACCATGAGCTGACCGAGCACGGCAACGGATAAAGACAGGCTGCGGGCGAATCGCTTCATCGTTCAACATAACCCTTTCCGCCTGACCCGATAGCCAAGTTCGCCCCGGCGATGCAACCGCGAAATGTCATGGCTCTTGCCAAAGCATGCCTTAGGGCACTATCTAGAGGTGTGCAGTTACCGATTTGGTCGCCAAGACAGATCGGCGCGTTGTTCATCTGCGGATGAATTTTCGGATCGTTGATCCGGCGTGACGATTTAGCGGTTTTTGCATAATCGGGGGTACAAAACTCGTGCTTTCCGGTTCTTTTTGATTGTTTAGCCGAGAGGCCGAGAGGTTTAACCTCAAGCCAAACGGCACCAGTTTAGGTGAGGTGAGTGACGTGAGCCAGGCGTTTAAGGGCCGGGAGAAGAGCACGACGGGAGTTGCCAATAGGCAATCTCGCGCGTTTTTCGGGCCTTATCTGGCGCGTTCCCCTCTATCAGCGTGTCAACCCTTCGCCCGTTTACGGCGTCAACAGGGCGCCGCTTCGCCATCTTTCCAGTCCCACCGTTCGACCTCTGAAAGGCCCGTGACATTGTCGCGGGCAACGTTGATTAGGCCTGCATGGGTTCAGATTGATATAGCGCCGGCGCCATCGAGAGAGTCTCATGGCCAACAAAATGCTCATCGATGCTTCGCATCCCGAGGAAACCCGGGTCGTCGTCGTCAGAGGTAACCGCGTCGAAGAATTCGATTTCGAGGCGGCTAATAGAAAACAACTTCGCGGCAATATTTATCTTGCCAAAGTCACCCGTGTTGAACCTTCGCTTCAAGCCGCATTCGTTGAATATGGCGGAAATCGCCACGGATTTTTGGCTTTCAGCGAAATTCATCCCGATTATTATCAAATTCCCGTCGCAGACCGTGAAGCCCTTTTGGCTGAGGATATGCGCGCGGATCGCGATGCGGACTTTGGCGATGATGATAAGCCTGCAAAGGCGGCAAAGCCTAATCGGACGCGCGGCAAGGCCAAAGAGGCAACAGATGCCGATTCGGTAAGCTCGGAACCCGCTGAGGAGGCCGAAAGCGCTGAAACGGAAGAGACCGAAGCTTCTGCAGAAGAGTCTCCTTCGGAAAATGGTGAAGGCCCTGTTGAGGTCGGTTCCGATGATGATCAGACGATCGAGCATGTAGGCGGTGGCGATGCTTTGGAAGATGTGCCAGAGCGTCCGCGGCAGTCGCGTCGTCAATATAAGATCCAGGAAGTCATCAAGCGTCGTCAGATTCTCCTTGTTCAAGTGGTCAAGGAAGAACGTGGCAATAAAGGCGCCGCCTTAACGACCTATCTTTCGCTTGCTGGCCGTTATTCCGTTCTCATGCCGAATACCGGTCGTGGCGGCGGCATTTCACGCAAAATCACCAATATTGCTGACCGCAAGCGTTTGAAGGCCATTGCTCAGGAACTAGAGGTTCCGGATGGAATGGGGGTTATTCTTCGTACGGCGGGTGCCGCGCGTACCAAGCCTGAAATCAAGCGGGATTTCGAATATTTGATGCGTGCATGGGAAACCGTGCGCGAAACAACGCTGCAATCGACAGCACCGACCCTTGTTTATGAAGAAGGTTCGCTCGTTAAGCGCGCTATTCGCGATCTCTACAATAAAGACATTGACGAAGTCATTGTTGCGGGCGAGGAGTCTTACAAGGACGCAAAGGACTTTATGCGCATGCTCATGCCGAGCCATGCCAAGAATGTGAAGCCCTATCGCGAGACGACGCCAATTTTTGCCAAATTTGGCGTTGAAGCGCAGTTAGACGCGATGTTCTCGTCGCAAGTGACGCTTAAATCAGGCGGCTATATCGTTATCAATCAGACTGAAGCTTTGGTGGCCATCGACGTTAACTCGGGCCGTTCAACGCGCGAGCATAATATCGAAGATACGGCTGTTCGAACCAATCTTGAAGCGGCCGATGAGGTTGCTCGTCAGTTGCGATTGCGCGATTTGGCGGGCCTTATCGTCATCGACTTCATTGATATGGAGGAGAACCGAAACAACCGTGCGGTTGAAAGGCGTCTCAAAGATGCCCTGAAGAATGATCGTGCGCGTATTCAGGTTGGACGGATTTCTCCCTTCGGCTTGATGGAGATGTCGCGTCAGCGCATTCGTACGGGCGTTTTGGAAGGCTCAACCGTTGTGTGTCCGCATTGCGTCGGATCGGGAATGGTTCGGGCTACACCTTCCGTCGCCTTGCATGTCTTGCGGTCGGTTGAAGAACTCTTGCTGAAGAGCGCTACGCATCACGTGACCGTTAAGGCACGCGGTGACATTGCTCTCTATGTGCTCAATCAAAAGCGCATGCATCTGCGTAGTCTCGAAGAGACCTTCCTCGTCAATATTACGGTGTTGGGCGATGACAGTTTGACGGGAACCCATCCGTTTAGCGTCGAACGCGGCGAAATTGTTATGCCGGGCGATGTGCAGATTGCGCGTCCGGTTAATCCAGCTGGCTTCATTCCAGTTGAAGAGCCTGAAATTGATGAGGTTGAGGAAGAGATCGAAGAGGAAGAAGAAATCCTTGATCAGGACTCGTCCAGCGAAGATGAGGCTGATACGCGAGAGAGCCGTTCGAATGGTTCGAATGCGGAGAATGAGGGCGGCGAAGCCGGTCGGCGTCGTCGTCGGCGGCGTCGCAGGCGCGGTGGCCAGAATGGCGAACGACCTGTCGATGGTTCAGCGCCAATGCCGCTTAATGCGCCACAGCCTGTTGTTTCAGGAGCACCTTTTACTGGAACGCATGTGATTGGTGAGGATGGCGAGATCGTAACCGAACGTGAGGTGATGGATAAGCCAGCGGGCGAAGGCGAGGCTGCCCGTCGGCGTCGTGGTCGCCGCGGCGGTCGGCGCAATGGCCGTCGTGATCGTCCTGAAGGTGAATTGGCAATTGCCGGAAACGAGGCAGCTGATGATGTATCGAGCGATACGCATCCGTCCGAAATTTCGGAAGCGACATCGAATGCCGATGTGTCGGAAATTCCGGAGACGGTAAAGAAGGCTCGCGCGCCGCGTAAGCCTCGCGCCCCGGCGGCTGGAATGACGGTTGAAACTCCGGTGCCCGTTGTTTCGGAACCGATAGTTGTTGCGGCACCTGAGCCTGTTGCAACACGTCTTCCAGAGCCGATTACGACCGAACCCGTTGTGATCGCGGATCCCAACAAGCCCAAAAAGGGTGGTTGGTGGGCCAAGGCCAAGGCCACGCTCAGCGGTGAATAAGCCCAGCTGATAACAAAAAAGCCGCGTGGATCACTCCACGCGGCTTTTTTTATTAGGCTTTGCAATTTTTACTTCGAAACGGTTTCTTTCGGTCCGAGGCGCTTATCGAGATAGGTGTCGACGACAGCCATTAGCTCGTCTGTCTTATTTTCAAAGAAGTGATTAGCCCCGTCCACGGTTTGGTGCTCGAGCTGTATTCCCTTTTGGGTTTTTACCTTCTCGATGATTGGAATGACTTCTTTGGAAGGAGCCACGCGATCTTGCGAGCCGTGCACGAAGAGGCCGGATGACGGGCAGGGGGCAAGGAACGAGAAATCGAACCGGTTGGCGGGCGCGGCAATCGAGATAAATCCCTCTATTTCCGGGCGACGCATCAAAAGCTGCATTCCAATCCAAGCGCCGAACGAGATACCTGTAATCCAGCACGCACGCGCGTCGGGATTGATGGCTTGGGCCCAGTCAAGCGCCGACGCGGCGTCCGATAATTCGCCTGAGCCGTGGTCGAATGATCCTTGGCTGCGTCCAACGCCGCGGAAATTAAAGCGAAGGGTTGAGAAGCCGCGCTCCAAAAACGAATAATAAAGCGCGTAAACGAGAGGATTATTCATCGTTCCGCCGAATTGCGGATGCGGATGAAGGATGATCGCTATCGGCGCTCCCTTTGTCTTGGACTGGTTATAGCGTCCCTCAATTCGTCCTGCTGGACCCGCGAAAATGACCTCTGGCATTCCAATCCCCACCCTCAGCGCTGCTTTGCGCATCTCTAAACGTTCAAAAACGGGCAAATTGCTTGACTTGAGAAACTCTCGGCTTCACAACCCTTAGAATAGTTCTAAGAGATGATGGCGGCAGTCAAACTGTATGTATCGGCTCTTAGCACGTTGTCCGGGGGCAATTGCAAGCTTTTCCCGCTTTCCTGATGGCGTTTTGGTAAATTCTTCTTGGCTGAGCATAACAAGGCAAAAGGCACGCTTCACGATGGTATCCGTTTCGCGCCATTATCTTGATCATAATGCGACGTCGCCGCTCCGTCCGGAAGCGCG
>DAIOVR010000178.1:0-4393 GCA_036758905.1 Beijerinckiaceae bacterium
ATCGATCAATGACGTTTGAGAATCGGCTTGGCAACCAGCGCCGCCAGCCGAATTCCGGAATCACCGAGGCGATATTCTCCTCACGGAGACCCGCCGAGGGGGCGCTGGGTGCGAGGATGACAAAGTGGCAACAACTCACGCATCGGCCTCTGCCGAACCCACGAGACGCGATTTTCTCTTTATAGCAACAGGCGCCGCAGGTGCGGTTGGCCTAGCTGCAACCATTTGGCCGTTTATCAGCCAGATGGCTCCAGATGCTGCGACGATTGCAGCCGGCGCGCCGGTTGATTTTGACCTTTCGCCTGTGGCGGAAGGCCAGATCGTTAAGCTTTTCTGGCGCGGCAAGCTGATTTTCGTCCGCCATCGTACAGCGGCGGAAATTAAAGCCGCTCAGGAGACAGATGTTACCAGCCTCCGCGATCCGGAAGCTGATTCGGCCCGCGTGAAGGCTGGCAAGGATCAGTGGTTGGTCGTTTATGGCAACTGCACCCATTTGGGTTGCGTTCCGCTCGGCAATGAAGGCGCCTTCCATGGCTGGCAGTGCCCTTGCCATGGCTCGGTATTCGATACTTCCGGCCGTATCCGTCAGGGGCCAGCCCCGATCAATCTGCCCGTGCCGCCTTATGCGTTCACGAGCGACAAGGCCATCCGCATCGGCTGAGCCAAAAAGGTTCAGTCAGTTACAAACGGTTTAAGGGGCTAATAGCTCCAAGCATTCAGGGATAAAGCCATGAGCGGGCATTCCACATATGAACCCAAGAGCGCCGTAGGCAAGTGGTTTGAAAGCCGCCTGCCGATTATGGGCCTCATTCACTCGTCCTTTGTTGTGTTCCCAAATCCAAGGAACCTCAATTATTTCTGGACGTTTGGCGGCATTCTAGCATTCATGCTGGTTGCGCAGATTATCACTGGTGTTGTGCTGGCAATGCATTACACGGCCCATGCTGATATGGCGTTCAACTCGGTTGAGTTGATCATGCGCGATGTCAATTATGGCTGGATGCTGCGTTATCTGCATGCCAACGGCGCATCTATGTTTTTTATCGCCGTCTATGTTCACATCTTCCGTGGTCTATATTTTGGTTCATATAAAGCTCCTCGCGAAGTTCTCTGGATACTTGGCGTCATTATCTTTCTTCTAATGATGGCGACGGCATTCATGGGTTACGTGTTGCCTTGGGGCCAGATGAGCTTCTGGGGTGCAACCGTTATCACCAATTTGTTCTCAGCTATCCCTGGTGTTGGTGAGGTGATCGTTTCCTATCTTTGGGGTGGTTATTCGGTTTCAAATCCAACCTTGAACAGGTTCTTCTCGCTCCATTATCTACTGCCTTTCATGATCGCGGGCGTTGTTGTTCTTCATATCTGGGCCTTGCATGTTCCAGGTTCGAACAATCCATCGGGCATTGAGAAAAAGACGGAAAAGGATGTGTTGCCTTTCCATCCGTATTTCACAGTAAAAGATGCTTTCGCGCTCTGCTGCTTCTTGATGGTTTATGTTTGGTTCGCTTTCTATATTCCAAACTTCCTCGGCCATGCTGATAACTATATCGAAGCAAACGCGGCCGTTACGCCGTCGCATATCGTGCCTGAATGGTACTTCTTGCCATTCTACGCAATCTTGCGCGCGGTTCCGGACAAATTGCTCGGCGTTTTGGCGATGTTCGGCTCGATTGCGATCATGGTGGTTCTGCCTTGGCTTGATACATCGAAGGTCCGCTCGGGCAGCTATCGTCCAGTATTCCAGATTTTCTTCTGGCTCTTTGCGATCAACGCTGTGATCCTTGGCTGGCTTGGTTCAAAGCCACCAGAAGGCATGTATGTTGTCGCCTCGCGCATCTGCACGGTCTATTATTTCGCTTATTACATCCTCGTCCTTCCGCTTCTCGGCCTATTCGAGACGCCAAAATCCTTGCCTGCCTCGATTGCAGACTCGGTTCTAGGCAAAGGTGGTTCGGGTTCGGCAATGGCTTCGGGCGCGGCATCTTCGCCGAGCACCAAAGGTTGAGATCAGGAAATATGACGATGAAATCGATCAAAACCCTTATCGCAGTGGTCGCACTGGCCGGTTTAGCTAGCGGCGCAGCATTTGCTCAGAGCCATGAACGCGAAATTCCACCGCGGGTAACATGGTCCTTCTCGGGCCCTTTCGGCACCTATGACGAAACGCAGCTGCAACGTGGATTTAAAGTCTTCCACGAAGTTTGCTCCAACTGTCATTCGCTCAACAAGATCGCGTTCCGCACATTGGCGGAACAGGGTGGTCCTGGCTTCAGCAAAGAGCAGGTGACGGCGTTGGCTGCGACCTTCAAGGTCAAGGACGGCCCAAATGATGCGGGGGATATGTTCGAGCGTCCTGCTCGTCCGGCAGACTTCTGGCCTGCGCCCTTCCCAAATAAGCAAGCTGCAGCCGCTGCCAATGGTGGTGCTGCGCCTCCAGACTTCTCGGTGATTGCAAAAGCACGCACCTATGAGCGCGGCTTTCCTTGGTTCGTATTTGATATTTTTACACAATACCAAGAGCAAGGTGTCGATTACATCGCATCGCTTCTTCCAGGTTATGAGGAAGCGCCAGCCGGTGTGACCGTGCCGGATGGAAAATATTATAACAAATATTTCCCCGGCAACGTTATCTCTATGCCGCCTCCATTGCAGGATGGTGCCGTCACCTATCTCAAGGGTGCTGATGGCAAGCCACAGGCTCCTGAGACGGTTCAACAATATGCGAAAGACGTTGCTGCGTTCTTGATGTGGGCCGCAGAGCCGCATATGGAACAGCGCAAGGAAATCGCTTTCCGCGTCCTTGTATTCTTGCTTGTCTTCGCTGGCCTGCTTTACTTCACCAAGAAGAAGATTTGGGCAAATGTTGAAGGCCACGCATAACGAAAACGGCATGGTCGGATGAATTGAAAAGGGCTCCGGAAACGGGGCCCTTTTTCTTGTTGCTTGTCACAACAATAATAAGGCCTAATGGCCCATCTAACGGAGCGTCAGCCTATGTCACAATCGAAGCTTGGCATTATCGGAGGCTCGGGGGTTTACGACCTGCCGGGGATCGAGAATTTACATGAATTGAATATCGCAAGTCCGTGGGGCGAAACATCCGACGTTTTGCGGGCAGGCACTATTGGCTCCATCGAAGTTGTTTTTTTGCCGCGCCATGGGCGCGGGCATCGTTTTTCGCCATCGGACATTAATTACCGCGCGAATATCGATGCGTTGAAGCGAGCTGGCGTTACCGATCTAATCTCGCTCTCGGCCTGCGGTTCGTTCAAGCAAGAATTACCACCCGGTACGTTTGTGTTGGTCGATCAATATGTTGACCGGACGCATAAGAGGGAATCGAGCTTTTTTGGCAAAGGCTGCGTGGCGCATGTTTCGATGGCGCATCCGGTAGGGCCTCGCTTAGTTGATCGAATTGCGTTGGCGGCTGAGGTTGAAAATATTAGCACAATAAATGGCGGCACCTATGTCTGTATGGAGGGGCCGCAATTCTCGAGCCTTGCAGAAAGCCTATCTTATAAGGCAGCAGGCTATTCGGTAATCGGTATGACGGCTATGCCGGAAGCAAAGCTCGCCCGTGAAGCGGAGATGACTTACGCGACGATTGCGATGGTAACAGATTTTGATTGCTGGCATCCCGACCATGATGTGGTCGACGTTCAATCGGTTATTCAAGTTATGCATGGCAATACTGAAAAGGCCCGGCGTTTAGTGGCGCGGCTAGCAAAAGACTTTCCGCTTACCCGGGAAGAGTGCCCTGTTGGTTCTCATAAGGCACTTGAATTCGCGATTATGACCGCGCCGTCGGCACGCGATCCTGCATTGCTGGCGAAGTTGGATGCCGTTGCGGGGCGTATTTTGAATGCGTGATTGATAGGCAGGGCTGTGTTAGCGTAACGCAAGATTATTGGATGACATCAATGACCCAATCGACGGCTAATTTTCTTCGTGACTCGATCCGATCCATTCCAGATTACCCGAAGCCTGGCATCATGTTTAGCGACATCACCACACTGCTAGGTAATGCGCGTGCCTTTCGGCGTGCGATTGATGAGCTTGTGCAACCCTTTGCAGGAAGTAAAATTGATCAAGTGGCTGGTATGGAAGCGCGTGGATTTATTTTGGGTGGAGCAGTGGCGCACCAACTCTCTGCTGGTTTCATTCCCATTCGTAAAAAGGGCAAGTTACCCCATACCACGGTCTCGATCGCTTATTCCCTTGAATATGGCGTCGACGAGATGGAGGTGCATACTGATGCTGTGAAGCCTGGTGAGAAAGTTATCTTGATTGATGATTTGATTGCGACCGGCGGAACGGCGGAAGGTGCGACGAAGCTCTTACAAAAAATGGGCGCCGAAGTTGTGGCCGCCTGTTTTGTGATTGATCTTCC
>DAIOVR010000179.1:0-1085 GCA_036758905.1 Beijerinckiaceae bacterium
CTAGCCAGCCACCGCTTTCACCACGGCATTCCAAAAGCCGCGTTTGCCCTCGCGGCGTTCGCGTTCTTCTTTTTCTTTTAAGGCACGCGCATGGGCTTCCGGAGAAATGGTGATTGAAACCGCTTCGAAAGCGCTTTCATCTTGATCGTCGATCTTCTCGGCCGAACGCGCACTGTATTTCGGCAAGACACGCCGAATGGGGGTTACCCGTGCAACATTGGGATTAAAGGTGACTCTCACATCAAACCTCACGCTTGTTCACTCAATAGAACGGCTATGGGGTCAAATTTTATAGCTCTAAGGTCCTATCACCCGCCTTGGGCCAAGGGTGGGCGGCTTTTATTGCGCCACATCGACCCATTCAGCCTGAGCAAGATCAACCAGACGTTGGGGCGATATTTTAAGGGCACACTGCACGCCGCCTGCCGCCGGAATGATCACGGGAAACTGCTGCAAAGAAATATCGGCAAATACCCGCAAAGGCTGGGGCAGCCCAAACGGACAAACGCCGCCAACCGGATGTCCCGTCTTTTCCACAATGTCTTCGGCATTCAACATGCGGGCCTTTTGGCCGAAATGTCCGCGATATTTTTGGTTATCGATACGAGCGCTTCCGCTCATCACGATTAAAATGACCTCGTCGCCGAGCCATAGGCCGAGTGTTTTGGCAATTTGAGCATGCTCAACGCCATGGGCGGCTGCCGCTTCCGCAACCGTTGCGGAGCTTTCTGGCGTATCGATGATGGTGATGTCGGGCGCATGGGCCGTTAGAAAGGCTTGGACGGAATCGCGGCTCATGAGGCTTTACCCTGCTCGATCGAGTTTAAGTAATTAATCGGGTGTTATTTGCGTCAAGCGTCGGGTGCGATGCAAGGCCTTACTGGCTTGAACCACGATAGGACAAGAGATCTATAGCGTGTTACGAAGGCTCGCTCCTTTGGAAAAGGGTCTGAATGAAACCGCGCGATCTGGCTGATTATCTCTTTTTAGCTCTGGCCTGGGGCTTCTCCTTCCTATTTGTCCGCATTGTCAGCCACGCCTTTGGCTGGGTCGGGGCCGTTTCTTTGCGGGCGCTTGTGGCCATG
>DAIOVR010000179.1:1185-4357 GCA_036758905.1 Beijerinckiaceae bacterium
GTCGGCTTTCCGGCGGTCACGATCAATGGCGAATTTTTACTCGGCTCGGCCAGCTGCCTTTTGGGCTGTATCTCGGCGGCCTATGGCAGCAATTATGCCAGTCATCGGCTTAAGGCGACTGGTTCTTGGGAAGTCACTATCGGGTCATTTTTCTTTGGTGGCCTATTAAGCCTGCCCTTGCTCTATTTTGTTCCGGTCCCGAGCGTTCCCACGCCTATCGATTATCTCACGCTCGTCTTTTTAGGCTGCGTGATGAGCGGAATGACCTATGTGCGGTTTTACCGGCTCATCATCGCAATTGGCGCGACACGAGCCATCAGCGTTGAATTTATCGTGACCATTGTCGCCGCTTTGGTCGGCGTGGCGTTCTTGGGCGAAGAATTGTCTCTGATCCAAAGCTTAGGCGCCGCTATCATTTTATTAGGCTGTGCCCTGGTGCTTGGTCTCATCCCGGCATGGTCGGGATTGGCGAATAAAAAAAGCCCCGCCTAAGCGGGGCTTTAATCTGATATCCAGCCCTTGGGGCCGGAAATGGCTTACTTCGAGGCAACAGCTGCAGCAGCGCCAACAGCGCCAACGCCAGCGCCGATAAGAGCGCTGTTTTGAACCGTTGCAGCAACCGTCGTGCTGCCAGCAACCGATGCGCCACCCCAAACAGCTGCGTAACCAGCAGCAACGCCGATGACGGTGCCGTCAATGAGCGAGCCGATGACGCGATCCTGTGTCGAGCAATGGGCTGGAACAACCCAGAGGCCGCAAACGAGGAAGCCATCGCTGGCTGGAGCAGGCGCAGCAACAGGTGCAACAGCCTTCTTAGGAGCTGCCTTAGCCTTCATATTGGTGGCTTCTGCTGGAAGAGCTGCCAAAGTAGCGATAGCGGCGAGCGCAAGTGCAATCTTTTTCATGGTCGTACCTTTCTTTGAGACAAAAGTGAAAATTCTGGGTCAGCCTGCCCGATCGCCGAAGCAAAAGGCTTCCGTTTTCGAGCTCAATTGGCCAAGAGGAGCTCTCCTTAGCAAAATGTATTTTGCGCGTCTATCTCGTTAATCCAGTAATTTTTCGAATAATGTTGGACAAATTCATCGCTTTAGACCGCCAGTTCCCATCGGTCTTGCCACTCCGGTGCGACATAATTGACGATTAGGGACTTCCTAATCCCGTTAATGTCCCGCCGGCGGAACCCGTGCCAGGTGTCGGTGCCGGGTACAAAGATCAGCCCGCCATTAAACGCATAGGGCGCGGTGTGAACGAGATGATGTTCGGGTGTCGCGTCATACACATCGGTTCCACAATTTGATAAGGCGGGATCATCCGAGAGGTAAATCAGCATCGTGAATTTCTTGACCGATATATCGGTATGGGGCTCGAGCCAAAAGCTGCCCGTATCTTGACAATATTCAACCCGCAACAATGCATCATCTAAATCAGCGCCGGTCATTTGATGAAGAAAGCTCCGCATGGACGCTCCGTTGAAGGCTTCAACAAAATCAGTACAGCTCGAGAATTGCTTCTGATGGTCAGGCGTAAAATAAACCCGTTTGGCATTGTTCGTTTCACGCCTACCATCATGGTGCATCTGGTCGGGCGCAGGAAATGGCAGAGCCGATAGCTTACGAGCAAAATCGATGGGTAAAGCATGTCGAAGAAGCCAGTGCCGATAAGGATGGTTCTTTTCATCCGACAATAAGAATGACCTTATAAAACAGGCTTCAATTTTCTCGGCTTGCTGTGATTTCGATTCAAGAGTTTGGGTAATCATCGTCATGAACGGTGATCCTTCGTCGTTGAATTTTTATAAAAAAAGGGAACGATACGTTTAACAATCGATGACAATCGATGCCGCCATTCGTGGTTCCGTCGTGCTTTATCTGATCGTATCCAGTTGAACATGATGTAGCGCCGTTCGCCTACAAACGGTTTATGTCCATGCCAAGCGCTAGGAGTCACACGAAAGGCAGCGAAACTTCCTCCACTTGCGGGAATTTCTGCGGCATAATTTTCAATATCTTCGCCATTGCGTAACATCCGCAAGCGACCGCCAGCCGCATCCCACTCGTCATTGAGGTATAATAAGCACGTAACGACCTTATCCTTGCTGTCGCAATGGATGCGGCCATCCTTTTGCTGTGCCTGTCCGCGTACCGTTACCATCAAAGGAAGGGATGTCAGATCAATGTCAAATTTTTTACCAATAATCTCACTTAACCGAGAGGATTGAACATCCTCGATCAGCGACGCGAAGGCGGGCCCATAGGTCAGCGACGTCAATGGAAAGATCCCCGGCTTCTCGATCGTTGGAAAATCGTCACGAATGGCCTTTAGCCTATTCGGCGTGAGAACATTTTGAACGGCAAAAAAGTCAAACGGGGAATGGATGACGGGAGCCAGTTCGATCGCCGTGAAATCGATCATATTGGTCATTGGTCAAGTGTCCATAAACTCATGGCTGGACCGTAAGCAATATTCCCGAACCTACTTTGACCTACATCAAGGATCACAGGATTTTGCTTCTGCGAAAGATTTGAAAAATTCTAAGCTGGTTCTTTAAGTCCATGGGATCAGGACAAAATGAGCAGAATTCTGGAATTAGAATAATTCCAGGGAAAGATTTCCTGCTTTACGTCAGTAAATTTTAACTCTAAGCGCGGTACTCATCTGCGAATATACAAGGAAATTGGATGACCGCGATTTCGACAGCCCGCCCTTTTTCATGGAAGCGTTTCGCCCTTGTTGCAGGTCCGGGCTTGGCCGTCATGCTCGCGGACACCGACGCCGGCTGCATCATTACGGCTGCGCAAAGTGGCGCCCAATGGGGCTATAAGCTACTTGTTCTCCAATTTATCCTGATGCCTGTTCTTTATGTGGTTCAGGAGCTCACGGTTCGTCTCGGTATCGTGACAGGGCAGGGGCACGCCCAACTCATTCGTCAACATTTCGGCAGATTTTGGGCGTGGATATCGGCGGGCACACTGATCATATCGTGCATTGGCGCATTGCTGACGGAATTATCAGGATTGGCAGGTGTTGGCGCTTTATTGAATATTCCGCCATCGATAACCGTATCCTTGGTTGTCATAGCCTTGCTGGTCATGGCTTATGCCCACACCTATTTAACGGTTGAGCGCATTGCGATTGGGCTCGGCCTATTCGAACTGGTTTTTTTGCTCGTTGC
>DAIOVR010000180.1:0-4305 GCA_036758905.1 Beijerinckiaceae bacterium
ATGTGGTGTCGACCACGCAGCCAACGGGAGATGACCCTTCCCAACATTTAATGCGGCAAATGATCGGTCTCTTTGACGAATACACCTCACGCGAGAACGGCAAAAACGTTACCCGCGCGATGCGCGAATCCGCCAAGCAGGGATTTTGGAATGGTGCCACGCCGCCTCTTGGATACAAGATTATCGAGGCCGAGCGACGTGGAGCAAAAATTAAAAAGAAGCTGGACATTGATCTGATTGAAGCAGAACTGGTCCGACTTATTTTCCAACTCTACACCGAGGGAGATCATTTAACCGGTGCGTTGGGCATTAAAGAAACAACAAAGTGGTTGAATGCTCATGGCTACCGAACCCGTAAAGGAGCGACCTTTGGTATCGGTCCAGTCCATGGCATTTTGACCAATACCTGCTACGCAACCGGCAAATGGCCCTATGGGCGCAGAAACTCGAAGTCTGGCACTCTGCACGATCCATCAACCATTGTTGAGATCGACGTGCCCGCCATCATTCCGCAGAGCCTTTTCGACAGGGCTCAAGCCAAGTTGGCTCATAACAATCCGAAGGTAACGGCTCCCCGCATCGTTAATGGGCCGGTCTTGCTGACTGGGCTTGCGACTTGCGCTTCATGCGGATCCGGAATGACCCGTACAGGGACGGCGCGCGGACACCGTTCTTATTCCTACTATACCTGCGCCGGTTGCCATCAGAAGGGTAAGTCGGTGTGCAAGGGCCGCCATGTCCCGATGGGCAAACTCGATACGCTTATCCTCGACAATGTAAAATCCCAACTCCTGGTCCCAGATCGTATGACCATAATCCTGGGAGCCTTACTCGAACGCCAAGCGACCAAAAACAGTTCCGTCCAAGACCGCCGCGCCGCCTTGAAAGCCGAGCTCGCCCAGAAAGACGAAAAGCTGAGCCGCCTTTACCGAGCCATCGAAGACGGAATCATTGAGCTCGACGATCAGCTTAAAGATCGCATCAAGGCACTAAAAGCAGAACGTGATCTGGCTCAGGCCTCCCTTGATCGGATTGCGGAACAATTGAGTAGCCGCACCGCTATAACGCCGGAGCGCGTCACCGCGTTCACTGACCTGATGCGCGATAAAATAGACAATGGGGATGTTCAGGCCAAAAAGGCCTATCTCCGGGCCGTAATCTCGGAAATCCGCGTTGATGACGAAAAGATTAGCATTATTGGCGACAAAGCCACGCTAGCCGCCGTCATTGCAGGGCAAAATACAGGCAACGCAAATGTTAGTGGTTTTGTTCGCAAATGGCGCGCCCGGAACGATTCGAACGTCCGACCCTCAGATTCGTAGTCTGATGCTCTATCCAGCTGAGCTACGGGCGCCAGGACCCTTGCTTGAACAGCGCAGATCACCGATGAAGGTTCCAATATCCTCTCATGACGCGGAGAGCAACCCTTCTGGCGATTTTTCTCTCGAAAACCTTTTCTTGCGGTTTTATGACAGTATTTTCAGCTGAGGGGCCAGACTCGAATTGACTTTCTTAGCCCCTTCCTTCATTAACCCCGCTGACTTTGATCATCGCTCAGCTTTGACCGGGTGCTCGTGAGGCTAAAAGCCTTGGAGATCACGGCGGGGCGTTTGCCTTAGGCCGCGTTCACGGCGGCTGGTGGAGAGCGTAAAACGACTGGAGAAGACCCGTGAAGCGGACTTATCAACCGAGCAAGCTCGTTCGCAAGCGCCGTCATGGCTATCGCGCCCGTATGGCGACCAAGGGTGGCCGTAAGGTTATTGCAGCCCGCCGCGCCCGTGGCCGGAAGCGCCTGTCGGCGTGATTCTGACGGCTCCCCGTAGGCAGCGCCATGAACGCTGAAGGCCAACTGGGGGCTGATATGACACGGATGGGATCGATGAAAGAGCCCAAATCCGCCGTCTGGCTAACGCAACGCGCTGAATTTCTTGCAGCTGCCAAAGGGCGCCGTCACCATGCGGCGCTTTTCACGATTCAGGCCATTACTCGCCGAAATTCGGAAGGTGGCCCCCGTTTTGGGCTTACTGTAACAACAAAAACGGGTAATTCCGTGGAGCGCAGCCGGATCAAGCGTCGTTTGCGGGAAGCCATCCGGTTGCAAGCGCGCCTTGTAGCTTTCCCCGGTACCGACTATGTGCTTATCGGCCGTCGGGCCTTGCTTGATGTCCCCTTTGAAACCATCACCGCCGAACTCATCGACGGGATTTCACGCTTGAAACCCCGCCAACCCTCGTCATTGAAGCCCTTACCGAGCAGTCCATAAGACCATGCAAGATACCAAGAACCTTATTCTCGCTATCGCCCTTTCCGTGGCCGTGCTGGTTGGCTGGCAGTATTATTTCGGCATGCCGCTGCTTGAGACGAAGAAACAGTCGGATATTGTGGCTAAATTGCCCGATCAGGCCCAACAACAGGCGCAAGGCACCAATGCAACGGCGGCTTTGCCCGCTACATCGGCGGCCGGGACCTTTGCCAGCCGCGAGGAAGCGCTGGCCGCCAGCCCGCGTGTGATCATCGATACGCCGAAGCTTAAGGGGTCCCTGTCGCTGAAGGGTGGCGATATTGATGACGTGGCGTTCAAGGCCTATCGCGAGACAGTTGATCCGACCTCGCCGAATATCGTTCTCTTTTCGCCGGACCGTACGCCGGACGCTTATTTCGCACGCTTTTTCTGGCTAGCGGCACCGGGTACGAAGATTGAGCTTCCCTCGTCCTCAACCGTTTGGACGGCGAACGGGACTGCGCTGACCGAAAAACAGCCTTTGGCGCTCACATGGGATAATGGCCAAGGCTTTCTGTTCAAGCGCGAGATTGCGGTTGATGATGGCTATATGTTTACCGTGACCGATACGGTGACCGCAACGGGCTCGACGGAAGCCACGCTTATTCCTTATGGCGGCATTGAGCGGTTCAACAAGCCCAAGGTGGTTGGTACCTATGTGCTGCATGAAGGCTTTGTGGGCTTTATCGGCGAGCAAGGCTTGGCTGAGCTGACCTATGACAAAGCGGATAAAGCCGATCCGGTTCCAGGCGCTTCCGGCAAGGGTACGCAATATAAAACGGCAACCGGCGGTTTTGCCGGTATCACGGACAAATATTGGGCGGCAGCGCTCGTGCCGGATCAGGCAACGCCTTATGATGCGGTATTCCGCAGCATTGATGGCCCGACCAAAATCTATCAGGTGGATATGACGCAGCCTGCTTTAACGGTTGCAGCGGGTGCATCGGTTACCTCCACCAAGCGCCTCTTTGTGGGTGCGAAGGAAGTGAAGACCGTGGACGGCTATACGGATACGCTTGGTATTAAGCGGTTCGATCTTTTGATCGATTGGGGCTGGTTCTATTTCTTCACGAAGCCGCTGTTTAAAATGATGGAATTCTTCTTCCATTGGACGGGCAATTTTGGTTTTGCGATTTTGATTGTCACCGTGTTGGTGAAGGCAGCCTTCTTCCCGTTGGCCTCGAAGAGCTATGCGTCGATGGCGAAGATGAAAGCGGTGCAGCCGCAAATGGCGGCCATTAAAGAGCGCTTCCCCGAAGACAAGGTGAAGCAGCAGCAAGAATTGATGGAGCTGTACAAGAAGGAAAAGATCAATCCGATCGCCGGTTGCTGGCCGATGCTGATTCAAATTCCGGTCTTTTTCTCGCTCTATAAAGTGCTCTATGTGACGATTGAAATGCGGCACGCGCCGTTTATCGGATGGATTCACGATCTTGCATCGCCTGATCCAACCTCTGTCTTCACGTTGTTTGGACTTATTCCGTGGACGCCACCAACGATGTTGATGATCGGCATTTGGCCTTTGATCATGGGTGTTACCATGTTTGTTCAAATGAAGATGAATCCGGCCCCGCCAGACCCTGTGCAACAGGCCATGTTCTCCTGGATGCCGGTGATGTTCACCTTCATGCTGGGCTCGTTCCCAGCGGGCCTTGTGATCTATTGGTCATGGAACAACACGCTGTCGGTTTCCCAGCAATATCTCATCATGCGCCGCCATGGCGTGAAGGTGGAGCTGTGGGATAATTTGGGCAAAACCTTTGGCGGTCTGCTGCGCAAGAAATCGTGATGGCAGAAATTGAGCCAGACGATCTTTTTGAGCGGGGCCGCAAGCTCTTTGCGGGCAATTGCGAATTCATTTGGGAGGCGTCTAAAATTGACGGTTTGCCGCCGATAGGTCCGGCAGAAATTGCGTTTGCCGGTCGTTCCAATGTCGGCAAATCGTCGCTGCTCAATGCATTGACGGGCCGCAACTCGCTGGCACGCACTTCGAATACGCCCGGTCGTACGCAGCAACTCAATTT
>DAIOVR010000181.1:0-4290 GCA_036758905.1 Beijerinckiaceae bacterium
ACCCGTTATCAAAGCGGCCTGAACGCCACCAAGGCCAATGCCGCCAATCGCGCCTATTGTAAAAAGATGAAGGCGTTATTGCCTTGAATGCCATGGTAAATAGGCTTATCGCATCTCATGCCAGTCGGTTGGACGGCCGCCGGTCGCAAGACGGGAGGAAAGTCCGGGCTCCATGGAGAAACGGTGCCGGTTAATGGCCGGCGGGGGCGACCCCAGGGAAAGTGCCACAGAAAGCGATACCGCCTGCCATTTCGGTGACAGGTAAGGGTGAAAAGGTGCGGTAAGAGCGCACCGCGGGGCCGGCAACGGTCACGGCAGGGTAAACCCCACCGGGAGCAAGACCGAATAGGGATGACACGAGGGCGCAAGCTCTCAGGGCCGCTTCAGCCCCGTTGTCCGGGTTGGTTGCTTGAGGCGGCTGGCAACAGCCGTCCTAGAGGAATGGTCGTCACGCGGGGGAGTAATTCCCCGCCATACAGAACCCGGCTTACAGACCGACTGGCATATTAACGATTCGACTCCCTTATGGGCCGCAAAAATTGCAAATTTTGTCTTAATTTCAACCAATTCTTAACCATGCTTAAGGCATTGTGATCGCATTCACCAATGCGTTTCACCTGTGCCGCGATTTGTGCCCCCTATGACCAGTTCCTCTGTTTTGCGCCCGGTGGACGCCATTACACACGACCAGCGCCATATTCCGGTGTTGCTCGAGGAAGTGTTGGCAGCGCTTGATGTTTCCGATGATGAAACCATTATTGATGGCACTTTCGGGGCGGGTGGCTATACGCGTGCGATTTTAGCGCAAAATCCCGAATGTTGCGTGATGGCGATTGATCGCGATCCCGATGCGATTTCGGCGGGCGGCTCCATGGTGGCTTCGTTTGGTGGGCGTTTAGCGCTGGTTCAAGGGCAATTTGGGGATCTGGGTTCTTTGGCTGAAGAGCACGGTTTTGCACCTGCGGATGCTGTTGTGCTCGATATCGGCGTATCATCCATGCAGATTGATGATCCGGCGCGTGGTTTTTCCTTCAGGGCTGACGGGCCACTCGATATGCGGATGGCGCAAGCGGGTGAAAGTGCGGCTGATCTTGTCAATACGATGGAGGAGGGGGCGCTAGCCGATCTCATCTATCGGTATGGCGAGGAGCGGAAATCGCGCGCGGTGGCAAAAGCCATTGTGGCAGCAAGGCGCAATGCGCCGATTACGACGACCAAGCAATTGGCGGATTTGGTTGCCTCGGTTGTTTATATGCCGCCGGATGCAATCCATCCGGCGACGCGTACGTTTCAAGCGCTTCGTATCGCGGTGAATGATGAATTGGGTGAACTGGAGCGCGGGCTTGCGGCTGCAGAAAAAATATTAGCGCCTGGTGGTCGGCTTGCCGTTGTTACGTTTCATTCGCTCGAAGATCGTATTGTGAAACAGTTCATTGCCGATCGTTCGGGTGAAACGCCAGCCCCTTCGCGTCATATGCCATCAGCACAACCGCGTGCGAAGACGTTCATCAATTTAGCCAGAAAAGCGATCATTGCTGGATTGGTTGAAACAAGGGCCAATCCGCGCGCGCGTTCGGCCAAGCTTAGGATTGCCGAGCGTACCCATGCTAGTCCGGAAAAATCAGTGAGCCGAGGAAGAGCTTAACATGCCACGTATTTTTCATGCCTTTGCCATTTTGCTGCTGATTGGCTCGGCCGTTTATGTGTATAAAATTAAATATGACACGATGGCGCTGACATCTGAAGTTTCGCGTTTGAACAAGATGATCGCGGCAGAACATGATAAAATCGGACAACTAAAAGCGGAATGGCAAGGATTAAACCGTCCTGACCGCTTGCAAAAATTGGTTGAGGCCAATCTCGATCTCGTTCCATTGAGCACGCAGCAGATTGTACGTTGGCAAGATGTTCCGGATCGTCCGGCAGAAACCGATATGATCGGCGACAAGCTCTCGACCTTGGGCTTGAGCGATACTGCAACTAAATCTGCAAAGTCGACTGACACTCGATCGTCAACTGTTCCAAAGCAATAAATAGTAATGGCGCGTTCATTTCATCCTGAGGATCCTTTGCACGGCTTGCGGCCGGGTGAACATCACTCACCAAAGAAGAAAAGCCGATCGCTGTTTTCGCGAATCTTTTCCGCGCTTTTTAGTATGCGCCTCGATAAAAGCGGGCATCGGCTCTATTTCGCAATGGTCGCTTTTATCTTTGTCTTTGGTACCATTGGATGGAAGCTGGTTAAATTAGCCGATCAGCCTGATGAAGTGGCTACTAAATTTTTTCAACCTGAACAGATTGCAAAAGCACGGCCTGACATTGTGGATCGCAATGGTGTGGTTTTGGCAACCGATCTTAAATCCTATTCCGTTTATGTTGAACCAAGGCGGCTCATCGATAAAGACGAAGCGGTTGAATTGTTAACGGCCGTTTTGCCCGAATTAAACGCTCGTGATTTACGTAATAAATTTTCGACAAAGCGCGGTGCGGTGATGATCAAGCGGCGCGTTAGCCAACAAGTAAAAGATGAAATTTTTCGACTTGGCTTGCCTGGTATCGAATTTCCAACTGAAAGCCAGCGCTACTACCCTAACGGGGTTGCAGCGGCCCATATTCTTGGCACCACTGATGTTGATAATAAGGGTATTTCCGGTATTGAGAAATATATTGATGGTCAGGGCCTTTCGGATCTCGCCAATGCCGGGCTTGCAGCACAGCCGACGGATTTAACTCCTGTAAAACTATCAATTGATATTCGCGTTCAGCACGCATTGGGTGATGAGCTCTCAAAGGGCATGGAAAAATATAAGGCCAAAGCCGTTGGCGGTATGGTAATTGATGTTACGACCGGCGAGGTTATTGCTCTTGTCTCGCTTCCAGATTTTGATCCGAATAATCCCGCTGATGCGCTTAACCCTGATAAAATCAACCGCGTTGTTGTGGGTACCTATGAAATGGGATCTACTTACAAGGCTTTGACGCTTGCCATGGCGATGGATTCAGGCAAAGCGACGATTAATTCGCAATTCGATGCGCGCACTAATTTGCGTTATGGCAAATTCGAAATTACCGATTTTCATGCGACCCATCGCATCTTGACGATACCAGAAGTTTTTATTCATTCATCGAATATTGGGACGGCAAAGGCAGCGCTCGCAGTTGGACTAGAAGGCCATAAAGCCTTCTTAAAAAAGATGGGTCAGCTTGATCGTCTGCGTACGGAATTGCCGGAAAGTGCAGAGCCACAAAAGCCTATCCATTGGGGTGAGCTTGAAACCGTTACGATTGCTTATGGACACGGTTTGGCCGTTGCGCCACTTCAAGCGGTGATGGCTGTCTGCGCCTTGGTGAATGGTGGTAATATGATGCCTCCAACCTTTATGCCCCGTTCGCAAGAACAGGCCGATGCAATATCCACCCGCGTGATCAAGCCTGAAACCAGCGAAGCTATGCGCTATTTAATGCGACTGAATGCGGCGAATAAGCTTGGTACAGCAGGGAAGGCCGATATTGATGGCTATTTTGTTGGCGGTAAAACGGGTACGGCGAATAAAAATTTCCATGGCCATTACGACACCACAAAAGTGTTTACGACGTTCATGGCCGTAGCCCCTGCAGATAAGCCAAAATATTTGTTCATGACGATTATGGACGAGCCGCAAGCGGTTCAAGGTACATTTGGCTATCAGACCGCAGGTTGGAATGCAGGTCCCGTAACGGGTGCCGTGATTGAGCGTGTGGCGCCTTTCCTTGATATGCCGAAACGGTTTGATCCACCGGCTGCGCCATTCCCGACCATGGTCAAGATGGGTGCATGGGGCACCAAATGAAACTTGGCCAACTCCTTCCATTTGTTGATGCCCGTTACGCTGATTGCGAAATTACGGGGCTTTCGGCTGACAGCCGAATGGTTCAAGAAGGCTTTGCCTTTTTTGCGCTTGCGGGTGTGAAGCAGAATGGTTCTGCCTTTATTGAAGCGGCTATTCGCGCAGGAGCAAAGGCGATTATCCATGAAGGCGAAGCCCTCACGATGCTCGCCGCAAGCATTGCGGACATTAGAACAGATAATGCGCGGCATGCCCTCGCTATAGCCGCCGCTCGCTTTTATCCAAAGCAACCAGAGACCCTTGTTGCAGTAACGGGGACGGCTGGAAAAACATCGGTCGCCGATTTCACGCGACAGATTTTTGCGTATTGCAAGCATCATGCGGCAAGTCTTGGTACGATTGGTGTTGTTCGCGCAGATGCAGTTACATATGGTGCGCTGACAACGCCTGATCCTGTGCAGCT